>CBININ010000091.1:0-8305 GCA_966250755.1 uncultured Gammaproteobacteria bacterium
CAGGCGCGCGAGAAGGCCGCCGGCGGCAAGGCCATCGGCACCACCGGCCGCGGCATCGGCCCCGCCTACGAGGACAAGGTGGCGCGCCGCGGCATCCGCGTGGCCGACCTGAAGTACCCGCAGGAACTGGCGGAGAAGCTGCGCAGCGCGCTGGACTACCACAACTTCGTGCTGACCAAGTACTTGGGCGTGGATCCAGTCGACTTCGAGCTGGTCTACGACGAGGCCCTGGCCTTTGGCGAATACGTCGAGCCGATGAAGGCCGACGTGGCGGGCATCCTCCATGACCTGCGCAAGCGCGGCGAGAAGGTGATGTTCGAGGGCGCGCAAGGCTCGCTGCTCGACATCGACCACGGCACCTATCCCTACGTCACCTCGTCCAACACCACGATCGGCGGGGCGCTCGCCGGCACCGGCGTGGGCGCGGAGGCGATCGACTACGTGCTGGGCATCGCCAAGGCCTACGCCACCCGCGTCGGCGGCGGCCCCTTCCCGACCGAGCTCGACGACGAGGTCGGGCAGGGCATCCGCGACCGCGGCCAGGAATACGGCGCCACCACCGGCCGCCCGCGCCGCTGCGGCTGGATCGACCTGGTGGCGCTCAAGCGCGCGGTGGCGATCAACGGCATCAACGGCCTGTGCATCACCAAGCTCGACATCCTCGACGGCATGCCCTCGCTGAAGCTGTGCATCGCCTACAAGTACCACGGCAAGCAGAGCGAGTACGCGCCGCTCGACGCGCAGGGCTGGGACGAGTGCGAGCCGGTCTACCTGGAGTTCCCGGGCTGGACCGAAAGCACCGCCGGCGTCACCGAGTGGGAGAAGCTGCCGCCAGCCGCGCGCGCCTACCTGCGCGCGCTGGAGGAGCTGTCGGGCTGCCCGCTGGCGATCGTGTCCACCGGCCCCGGCCGCGAGTCCACCATCGTGCTGCGCGATCCCTTCGCCTGAGGGTTCGCGACCGCTGGAAATGAAAAAGCCCGGCATTGCCGGGCTTCTTCGTTCCAGGGCCTGCGGCCTACTGGATCCGCACGGTCTGCCCGACCCGCAGCGAAACCGTCTTGGTCGAGTCGGCGCTGCCGTCGGCATGCTTGACGGTCACCGCGTAGGTGCCGGTCTGGAGGTT
Source organism: uncultured Gammaproteobacteria bacterium (assembly GCA_966250755.1). Classification (GTDB taxonomy): domain Bacteria; phylum Pseudomonadota; class Gammaproteobacteria; order Xanthomonadales; family Xanthomonadaceae; genus Arenimonas. The sequence goes on from CBININ010000091.1 coordinate 1,124, forward strand.
GCGCAGCGAATAGCGGCCGTCGGCCTTCGGCTTGACCTCGCGATTGAACCCCGTCTCGGCGTTCTGGATGAGGACGGTGTCCGTGGCCTGCACCTGCCCGGCGATGGCGCCGGTCGTGGACTGGGCGGAGGCGGTGGAAACGGCGAGGGCCAGGCCCAGGCATGCGGCGGCGATCGACAACAGGCGGAACGAGATCTTCATGGGATTCTTTTTGCTCGGCAATGGAAGTGGGAGATGGCGCCGCGGGCGACCGCGCGCGCCATGCCTTCACAATGCTCGGGTGTGTTGCGGCGCCGAAGTGCCGAAGGTCATGGCCCGGTGAGACTGGGCCGTCCGCGCGCGGAGGGAGCCCGCTAGGTCAGGGCGGTGCGGGCTTCGTAGGGCAGCCGCACGCCGCCTGCCCGGGCGATGGCCGGTTCCAGTTGTTCGAAGGCTTCCGGTTCGGCATCCACGATGACCAGGATCGTGCCCTCGTCGATTTCGCGGGCGAAGGTCCGCCGGACCTCGTCGGGCAGGGCCGAGCCCATCAGCACCGAGGCCCAGGTGCCGATCAGTGCGCCCAGGCCGGCGAGCGCGAACACGCCCGGCCAGCCGAGATGGAAGGCCGGCACCCAGTAGGCGACGATGCCGAGCAGCAGGCCCGAGGCGGCGCCGAGCACGGTGCCGCGCAGGGCGGCGGGGATGAAGTCCATCGAGACGTTCTTGCGTTCGTCGGAAATCCGGTGGACCTCGATGTCGTGGCGCGCCTCGACGGTGATGCAGCGGCGGTCGATGCCGTGCTCGCGGGCGGCGCGGACCACGGCCTTGGCGACGCCGAGGTCGTGGGAGGCGAAGACGTGGCGCTTCTTCATGGCGGGCCGTCCTTGGCGCGGGGATTCCACGCTAGCAAGCGCGATGGAAACGGGCCATGAATACCGCCGCGTCGCATGGCCGGCGCCAGAAACGCGAAACCCCCGATTCCTCGGGGGTTTTGCTTGAAGCTGGTGCCCAGGAGAGGACTCGAACCTCCACGGTTTTACCCGCTAGTACCTGAAACTAGTGCGTCTACCAATTCCGCCACCTGGGCCTGCCCACGCACGTGGCGAGGGAGCCGCATAAGTTAGTGGCGGCGGTGGGTCTTGTCAATGATGGCTTAAGGCGAATGCCCGGTCGCGCCCGGGCGGCGGTGACCGCCGGTGTACCATGCCGGCATGAAGAAGACCTCGAACTCGCGCCCGGCCGCCAAGGCCAAGGCGCTGCCGGCATGGATGCCGGAGTCCCTGCGCAGCCAGGATGCGCAGGCGGGAAAGGCCGCCAAGGGCGGCGGGAATGCCAGAGGCGGAAAGGGCGGCGCAGGCAAGGCGGCCCCGAGTAGCGCGAAAGCCGAGGCAGCGCGAGCCGGCAAGCCCGGCGGACGCGCACCCGGCAAGGCCGTTGGCGGCAAGTCGGGGCCTGGCAAACCCGGCGGCCGCCGCGGCCCGCCGCGGCACGCGCCGCGCCTCGATCCGCATGCCGCCCGCGAGGCGCTCAAGTACGCACAGCCGATCATCAGCCGCGAGGCGCTGATGGCGTTCCTCTCCGACGCTCCCGGCCCGATGACGGTGGAAGAGATCTCGCGCGCGCTCAAGCTCACCGAGGCCGACCGCCTCGACGCGCTGTCGCGCCGGCTCAACGCCATGCAGCGCGACGGCCAGCTGATCATGAACCGGCGCGGCGGTTTCGCCGTGGCCGAGCAGCTCGACCTGATCGCCGGCGTGGTGATCGCCAATCCCGACGGCTTCGGTTTCCTCAAGCCCGACAAGGGCGGCGGCGACGACCTGTTCCTGCCGCCGCATGAGTTGCGCAAGGCGCTGCACGGCGACCGCGTGCTGGCCAGCGTCACCGGCGTGGACCATCGCGGTCGCCGCCAGGGCAGCATCGTGGAGGTGCTCGAGCGGCGCATGACCCGGATCACCGGTCGTTATGCGGAGCGTGCCGGCATCGGCATGGTCACGCCCGACGATCGCCGGGTGCTCACCGAACTGCTGATCCCGCCGGATGCACGCAACGGCGCGCTCGACGGCCAGCTGGTGGTCTGCGAACTGACCTCGCCGCCGGAACGCGGTCACTCGCCGATCGGCCGCGTGCTGGTGGTGCTGGGCGACAAGCTCACGCCCTCGCGGGTGGTGGAGATGGCCATCCACGGCCACAACCTCCCGCATGAGTTTCCGCCGGAGGCGCAGGCCGAGGCCGACGCCGTGCCGCTGGACGTGCAGCCGAAGGAAATCGCCGGTCGGGTGGACCTGCGCAAGCTGCCGCTGGTGACCATCGACGGCGAGGACGCCAAGGACTTCGACGACGCCGTCTGGTGCGAGCCGGACAACCGCGGCTTCCGCCTGATCGTCGCCATCGCCGATGTCTCGCACTACGTGCGGCCGGGCACGGCGCTCGACGACGAGGCGACGCTGCGAAGCACCTCGGTGTACTTCCCGGGCTTCGTGGTGCCGATGCTGCCCGAGCACCTGTCCAACGGCATCTGCTCGCTCAAGCCGAAGGTGGATCGCCTCTGCTTCGTCTGCGACATGCACGTGGACTTCGACGGGCAAGTGACGAAGTCGAAGTTCTACGAGGCGGTGATGAACTCGCATGCCCGCCTGACCTACACCCAGGTCTGGAACGCGATCGGCGAGAAGGACGAGGAGGCGCGCGCCTACCTCGGCAAGCTGCTGCCGCAGGTCGATCGCTTGCACCAGCTCTACCAGATCCTCGCCAAGGCCCGCGAGAAGCGCGGCGCCATCGAGTTCGAGTCCAGCGAAGTGCGCTTCATGCTCGACACCAAGGGCGAGGTCATCCAGGGCGGCATGCTGGCGCGCAACGACGCCCACAAGCTGATCGAGGAGTGCATGATCGCCGCCAACGTCGAGGCGGCGAAGCACGTGCTGGCCAAGCAGATCCCCGCGCCCTTCCGCGTCCACGACCGGCCGCCGGAGCAGAAGTACGCCGACCTGCTGGAGTACCTGTCGGAGTTCGGCCTGAAGTTGCCGCCGTGGAAGCTGGTGCAGCCCAGGGACTTCACCCAGCTGCTCAAGAAGATCCGTGCCCGTCCCGATGCCGCCCTGCTGGAGACGGTGCTGCTGCGCTCGCAGTCGCTGGCGGTCTACGCCACCGAGAACAAGGGCCATTTTGGCCTGGCCCTGGAGGCGTACGCGCACTTCACCTCGCCGATCCGCCGCTACCCGGACCTGCTGCTGCACCGCGCGCTCAAGCAGGCCCTGTTGCGCGACAACGACGACGGCTTCCGCTACGCGCCCGAGGAGATGGACGCGCTCTGCCTGCAGTGCTCGGAGAAGGAGCGCCGCGCCGACGAGGCCCAGCGCGAGGTGGACGAGCGCTACCGCAGCGCCTGGATGGAGCAGCACGTCGGCAGCGAGTTCGACGGCGTGGTCAGCGGCGTCACCAGCTTCGGCCTGTTCGTCGAGCTCAACGCGTCGAAGGTCAACGGGCTGGTGCACGTGACCCAGCTGCCGCATGATTTCTACCACTTCGATGCCCTGCGCAAGTCGCTCAAGGGCGAACGCAAGGGCCTGGGCTGGCGCCTGGGCGACCCGGTTCGCGTGCTGGTGCTGCGTGCAAGCGTCGAGGACCGTCGCATCGACTTCAAGCTGGTGCTGCCGGAGCAGGAGCGCAGGAAGAAGGCGTGGGCCGACTAGGACCGCGCCGGGGCCACGGGGAAAGCACGAGTGAGTCGCTTCAGATGAGCAGTTTCGAATGAGCAAGGGCAGCTGGATCGCCGGCATCAATGCGGTCGCCTCCGCGTTGCAGCACGACCTCGCCAACGTCAGCGAGGTGCTGCTGGAGGCCGGCAGCAAGAACCCGCGGCTGGTCGAGATCGAGGAAACCGCGCGCCGGCACGAGGTGTCGGTGCGTCGCGTCGCCCTGCAGGCGCTCGACGGCATCGCCGGCGGCTTGCGCCACCAGGGCGCGATCGCGCGCTACCAGGCGCCGAAGGCGGTTGAAGAAAGCGCGTTGCCGGAAATGCTGGAAAGCGCCGGCGGCAAGGCCCTGTTCCTGGTGCTGGACGGCGTGCAGGACCCGCACAACCTGGGCGCCTGCCTGCGCAGTGCCGCGGCGGCTGGCGTCACCGCCGTGCTGCTGCCCAAGGACAAGGCCGCACAGGTCAACGCCACCGTGCGCAAGACCTCGGCCGGCGCCGCCGATCGCATCCCGGTGATCGCGGTGACCAACCTCGCGCGCACGCTGCGCACGCTGAAGGAAGCGGGCGTCTGGGTATACGGTCTCGACGGCGAGGCCAAGGAATCGCTGCATGCGCTGGACCTGCGCGGCAGCGTCGCCCTGGTGATGGGCGGCGAGGCCGAGGGCATGCGCCGGCTGACCCGCGAACACTGCGACAGCCTGGTGCGCATCCCGATGCCGGGCGCGATGGAAAGCCTCAACGTTTCGGTGGCGGCGGGCATCGCGCTGTTCGAGGCGGTGCGGCAACGACTCAACTGAGGGCGACGCGATGCTGGAACTGAAGTGGTACGACTTCGTCGGCTTCGCCGGCGTCCTGCTGGTGCTGCTGGCCTATGCCGCGTTGCAGGCCAGGAAGATGTCGGGCGACGGCCCGATGTACTCGCTGCTCAACCTGGTGGGCGCCGCCGGCATCCTGGTGCCGGTGTGGTACGCGGCCGAGATGAACTGGTCGGTGCTCTTCATCGAGACCGCGTGGATCGCGATCTCGGCCTATGGCCTGTGGACCTGGGCGACGCGCCGCGCGTCGCCGCCCGCGCCCTGACGCGCCGCGCTAGCCCAGCGAGGCCAGCCACTCGTCGTCGGAACCTTCGTTGACGCCCTCGAACAGGAAGGTGCTCAGGTAGCGCTCGCCGGTGTCCGGCAGCATGGCGAGGATGACGTCGCCGGGTCTCGAATGCTCGCGCGCGACCTGCAGCGCCGCCGCGAAGGTGCCGCCCGAGGAAATGCCGCAGAAGATGCCTTCCTGGGTGGCGAGCTCGCGCGCGGTGTCGCGGGCGAGCTCGTCGGTGACCGGCAGGTTGACGTCGTAGACACCGCGGTCGAGCACGCTCGGCACCAGGTTCGGCGTCCAGCCCTGGATCTTGTGCGGCATCCAGTCGGCGCCGTTGAGCATCGCCGCCCCCGCGGGCTCGGTCGTCGCGATCTTCAGCCCCGGGCGCGCGGCCTTGAGCATCTGGCCGGCGCCGGTCATGGTGCCGCCGGTGCCCCAGCCGGTGACGAACCAGTCGAGCCGGCGGCCGGCGAAGTCCTGCAGGATCTCGGGGCCGGTGGTGCTGCGGTGGTAGGCCGGGTTGGCGGGGTTGTCGAACTGCCGCGCCAGGAACGCGCCGTGCTTGGCCGCGAATTCCTCCGCACGCTTGATCATGCCGGTGGCGCGCTCGGCGGCCGGTGTCAGGATGACCTTGGCACCCAGCGCGCGCATGAGCTTGCGGCGCTCGATCGAGAAGCTCTCGGCCATGAAGGCGACGAACTTGTAGCCGCGCGCCGCGCAGACCATCGCCAGGGCGATGCCGGTGTTGCCCGACGTCGCCTCGACCACCATCTGGCCGGGCTTGAGCTCGCCGCGGGATTCGGCGTCCAGGATGATGCCGAGCGCGAGGCGGTCCTTCACCGAGGACATCGGGTTGAAGGCTTCCACCTTCACGTACATCTCCACGCCCTTGGGCGCGAGGCGGTGGATGCGGACGACCGGCGTGCGGCCGACGGTGTCGAGGATGCTGTCGAAGATCATGGGCGATGCTCCCAGCGGTTGAGCACGGTGCAGAAGAGTTCGGCGGTGCGTTCGGCATCGTACACCGCCGAATGCGCCTGTCCATCGTCCCAGGCCAGGCCCGCCGCCTGCATGGCACGGCTGAGCACGGTCTGGCCGAAAGCCATGCCCGCCAACGTTACGGTGTCGAATGTGCTGAAGGGGTGGAAGGGATTGCGCTTGTGCGCCACCCGCGCCACCGCCGCGTTGATGAAGCCCAGGTCGAAGTGCGCGTTGTGCCCGACCAGGATCGCCCGCTGGCAACCGGCATCGCGCGCGGCCGCGCGCACGTGGCGGAAGACGATATCGAGTGCGTCCTTCTCCGGCTTGGCATCGCGGAAGGGATGGCCGATGTCGATGCCGGTGACCTCGAGCGACTTGGGGTCGAGCTCGGACCCGGGGTAGGGGTCCACGTGCGTACTCACCGTCGCGCCGGGCACGAAGCGCCCATCCGCATCGAGCAGGATCGGGATCGCCGCGATCTCCAGCAGCGCGTGGCGGCGGTTGTCGAAGCCGCCGGTTTCCACGTCCACCACCACCGGCAGGAAGCCGCGGAAGCGTTGCGCCATGGCGGGCCGCGCGGGCGCGGCGGCGGGGAGGGTGTCGGTCAGGTCCTGCATGGCGGCAGGATAGCAGCCGGGCGGGATCCGGGCCGGCGCAACGCGCCGGCCCGGCGTCAGCCATTTACGCGTAGGCGTCCATCGGCACGCAGGCGCACATCACGTTGCGGTCGCCGTAGACATTGTCGACGCGCGCCACCGGGGGCCAGTACTTGGCGTGCCTGAGCGAGGGCAACGGGAAGGCCGCCAGTTCGCGCGGGTAGCCGTGCGTCCACTCGCTGCCGGCCACCATGCTCGCGGTGTGCGGGGCGTGCTTGAGCGGGTTGTCCTCGCGGTCCAGGCGGCCGTCCTCGATCGCGCGGATCTCGTCGCGGATCTGGATCATCGCGTCGATGAAGCGGTCGAGCTCGTGCAGCGACTCCGATTCGGTCGGCTCGACCATCAGCGTGCCGGCGACCGGGAAGCTCAGCGTCGGCGCGTGGAAGCCGAAGTCGATCAGGCGCTTGGCCACGTCCTCGGCGCTGATGCCGGTGGCGTCCTTGATCGGGCGCAGGTCGAGGATGCACTCGTGCGCGACCAGGTCGTTGCGGCCGGTGTAGAGGGTGGGGTAGTGCGGCGCCAGGCGCCTGGCCACGTAATTGGCATTGAGCAATGCCACCTGGGTGGCGCGGCGCAGGCCGGTGCCGCCCATCATCGCGATGTACATCCAGCTGATCGGCAGGATGCTGGCACTGCCGTAGCTGGCGGCGCTGACCATGCCGACGGCCTTGTCCTCGCCATACTTTGCCGGCAGGAAGGGCGCCAGGTGCGACTTCACCGCGGTCGGGCCCACGCCCGGGCCGCCGCCGCCGTGCGGGATGCAGAAGGTCTTGTGCAGGTTCA
>CBININ010000092.1:0-8082 GCA_966250755.1 uncultured Gammaproteobacteria bacterium
ATCACCGTCGAGGATCCGGTCGAATACCAGATCGAGGGCATCAACCAGATCCAGGTCAAGCCGCAGATCGGCCTGGACTTCGCGCACGCGTTGCGCTCGATCGTGCGCCAGGACCCCGACATCATCATGATCGGCGAGATGCGCGACCTGGAGACCTCGCGCATCGCGATCCAGTCCGCGCTGACCGGCCACCTCGTGTTGTCCACGCTGCATACCAACAACGCCGCCGGCGGCATCACCCGCCTGCTTGACATGGGCGTGGAAGACTACCTGCTGACTTCCACCGTCAATGGCATCCTCGCCCAGCGCCTGGTGCGCAAGCTCGAGCCCACCCACGCCGAGCGATACGAGGCCACGCCCGAGGTGATCGAGGAGTTCGGCCTGCGTCGCTTCCAGCCCAGCGGTCCGATCCACCTGTGGCGTCCGAGGCCTTCGCCGCTCTCGATCAGCGGCTACCTGGGCCGCGGCACCATCATGGAATTCCTGGTGATGAACGACGACCTGCGCCGGCTGGTGATGCAGCATGCCGGCATGGGCGAGATCGAGGAAGCGGCGCGCAAGGCCGGCATGCGCACCATGTACGAGGACGGGCTGGTCAAGGCCATGCAGGGCATCACCACGATCGAGGAGGTCCTGCGGGTGACGCAGGAAGGCTGAGTTGCCGCTGTTCTCCTACAAGGCCCTCACCAGCGCCGGCGAGACGCTCGACGGCCAGATGGAAGCCGCCAGCTCCGACGAGGTCATCGCCAAGCTGCAGGACCAGGGCTACCTGCCCGTGCAGGCCGTACGCGCCGACGCCGTGCGCGACGCCGGCCCGCTGTTTTCCTTCGGTCGCAAGCGCGACCTCGACGCCGCGCAGGTCCTTCAGTTCACGCAGCAACTGGCGACCTTGCTCGCGGCGGGCCAGCCGCTCGACCGTGCGCTGGGCATCCTGCTGGAGTTGCCGGAATCGACTCAGGCGCGCAAGGTCATCGAGCGCATCCGCGAAACCGTGCGTGGCGGCGCGCCGCTGTCCACCGCGCTCGAGCAGCAGCACGGCCTGTTCTCGCGCCTGTACGTGAGCCTGGTGCGCGCCGGCGAGTCCGGCGGCGGCCTCGACGAGGCCCTGCGCCGGCTTGCGGACTACCTGGAACGCAGTCGCGAACTGCGCAGCCGCGTGGTCAATGCGCTGATCTACCCGATCTTCCTGGTGGTGCTGGTGGTCGCCTCGGTGATCGGCCTGCTGGTGTTCGTGGTGCCGCAGTTCGAGGAACTGTTCACCAACCTCAATGCCGAACTGGCCTGGTATACGGCGGCGGTGATGTGGCTGAGCGGGGCGCTGCGCAACGGCTGGCCGCTGTTGCTGGCGGCCCTGCTGCTGCTCGGCTGGTGGCTGAACAACCGCGCCGCCGATCCCGCCTGGCGCCTGGCCATGGACGCCCGCCTGCTCGCCAACCGCTACACCGGCCCGCTGGTCGGGCGCCTGGAAACCGCGCGGCTGGCGCGCACGCTGGGCACCCTGGTCGGCAACGGCGTGCCCTTGCTGACCGCGCTGAACCTGGCCGGCAACGTGCTGTCCAACCGGGTGCTGGCCAACGCGCTCGACGCCGCGGCCTCGGACGTCAAGTCCGGCGCTGGCCTCGGCTACGCGCTGGGCAAGCAGAAGGTGTTCCCCCGGCTGGCCGTGCAGATGATCCAGGTCGGCGAGGAGTCGGGCGAACTCGATTCGCTGCTGCTCAAGGTCGCCGACACCTTCGACGTCGAGACCCGCAACACCCTCGAGCGCCTGCTCACCCTGCTGGTGCCGGCGCTCACCATCCTGATGGCGGCGATCGTGGCCACCATCATCCTGTCCGTGCTGCTCCCCATCTACGACCTGACTGGAAACATCGGCTGATGAACATGAAGCGACCCCCGTCCTCGTCCCGCCGCGTCCGCGGCATGACCCTCATCGAGTTGATCATCGTCGTCGTGCTCATCGGCCTGGTGGCCGCGGCAGTCGGCAGCAAGGTGATCAACAACAAGAAGAACGCTGAGGCCAAGATCGCAATGACCCAGCTCAACTCGCTGGCGGCGCAGATCGATCAGTACCAGACCGACGTCGGGACCTATCCCGAGTCGCTCGACCAACTGCTCACTGCGCCCAATGACGCGCAAGGCTGGCTGGGACCATATGCGAAGAAAACCGATCTCGTCGATCCGTGGAAGACGCCGATCCAGTACCGCAAGCCTGGCGACGATGAGAATCCCTTCTCGCTGACCAGCCTCGGCGCGGACCGAAAGCCCGGCGGCGAGGGCGTGGACAAGGACTTCACCGCGCCCTGAGCGCGATCCGGACCGCCACCATGCGCGGCGCGCGCGGCTACACGCTGGTCGAACTGCTGGTGGTCGTGGGCCTGATCGCCGCGGCGCTGGCGGTGGGCGCGGCGGCCATGCGTTCGGGCCTGCCCGGCGCACAACTGCGCGGTGCCGCCCGCGAGCTGGCCGCGCAATTGCGCTACACGCGCGCGCAGGCGATCACGACCGGCCAGTCGCAGCTGTTCACCCTGGACGCGCGCACGCGCGAATGGCAGGCCCCGAACCGACGCCGCGGCACCCTGCCGCGCGAAGTCAACATCGTCGCCACCGGCGCGCGCATCGAGCAGGAACACCCCGACCAGGTCGCCGTGCGTTTCTTCCCGGAGGGCGCCGCCACCGGCGGCCGCATCCTGCTCAAGCGCGGCGACGCGGCCTGGCAGGTGGACGTGGAGTGGCTGACCGGGCAGGTCACGCTCGTGCGCGCGAAGGCTACGCCATGAGGCGCGTGCGCGGCTTCACCCTGCTCGAGGTGCTGGTTGCCTTCGTCATCCTGGCGGTGGGGATGGGCATGCTGCTGGCGATGCTCTCGCGTGGCCTCAACCAGGTACGCCGCGCGCAGGATGAAACGGAAGCCAGCCTGCACGCGCAATCCCTGCTGGATTCGCTCGGCGTGATCGAGCCGCTGGCCGAGGGCGAGCGCAACGGCGAGTTCGGCGGCGGCCGCTATCGCTATCGCCTGCAGGTGCGGGAGGTCGAGGATCCGGTGCCCGTGCCGGAAGCGGCGCCGGGCGCGCCGCCTGCGCCGGAACCGGTCGCCGGCCCGAAGTTGTTCCGCATCGCCCTGCAGGTCGACTGGGGCGAGGGCGGGCCGCGCCAGCAACTCGACTACGTCACCCTTCGCGCGCGCACGCCGCCGCTGCTCGGGAGCTCGCCGTGAAGCGCGCGCGCGGCTTCACCCTGGTCGAGGTCATCGTCGCCACCACCTTGTTGGCGTTGGGCCTGGCGCTGGCCTTCGCCAGCCTGCGCGGCGCCGGCCGCGCGACCGCCCGGGCGGAGTCGGCGGCGCAGTCGGAGGAGCGCCTGCGAGCGGTGCAGGGCTTCCTGCGCTCGCAGCTCACCGCGGCGATGCCGATCGCTTTCCAGTTCGACGGCGACACGGGGCAGGCGACCTTCCTGCGGATGACGCCGACCAAGCTCGAGTACGTGGCCAGCATGCCCGGCTACCTGTCGCGTGGCGGCCCCTACTTGCAGACACTGGAACTCGTGCCCGGCGAGAAGGGCCAGCGCCTGGTGTTCCAGCACCAGCTGATCAGCACCGACGGGCCGCTGAAGGCCGAGCGCGAGCCGCTGGTCTTGCTGGACGGCATCGCCGACGCGCGCTTCGAGATCCGCAACATCGACACCAATGGCCAGGCGCAGGCCTGGGAGTCGCGCTGGGACGTGTCGGCGCAATTGCCGCCGCTGCTGCGGCTGAAGCTGCGCTTCGCCGACCGCGCGCGGCAGTGGCCGGAGTTCATGGTGTCGCCGCGGCTCGCGGTGGCCTATGCCGCGGGCGGCGATCCGCTCGCCCGGCCGCCGGAGCCTTGAGGTGGCCGACGTGCCTGCCCGGACCTTGCCCCCTTTGCACGCGCGCGGCGCCGCCCTGCTGCTGGTGCTGTGGGTGCTGGCGCTGATGACCGCGCTGCTGTCGGTGTTCGCGCTGTCGGCACGCACCGAGGGCCTGCAGGGTCGCTTCCTGCAGCGCAGCACCGCCGCGCGCTACGCCGCCGAGGCCGGCCTGGAACTGGCGGCCGTGCACCTGAGCGGCCCCGACATGGCCCGCCGCTGGGTGCCCGACGGCCGGCCGAACGCCCTCGCCTTCGAGGGATACACGGTCGAAGTGCGCGTGCTGGACGAATCGGCCAAGGTCGACCTGAACGTGGCCACGCCGGAACTGCTCGCCGGGCTGATGACCGCGCTGGGCGTGGACTTCGACCGCGCCCGCCAGGTGGCCGGCGCGATCGCCGATTTCCGCGACGCCGACAACCTGCTGATGCCGGAGGGCGGCGCCGAGGATCCGCAGTACGCCGCCGCCGAACTGCCTTACGGCGCCAAGGACCGGCCCTTCGAATCGGTGACCGAATTGCGGCAGGTGCTCGGCGTGGACCAGGCCCTGTACGAGAAGCTGCTGCCGCATGTGACCGTTTACACGGGCCTGGCGCGGCCCAATCCCACCTTCGCGAGCATGCCGGTGCTCCAGGCGCTCGGCCTGCCCGCCGACCAGGTCGCGCTGATCCTGGCGCAGCGCAGCACGGCCCTGGCCGGGCAGGGGGTGGTGGATCCGGCCCAGCTGGGCTCGCTCGCGGCGCAGGGAACCGGCACGTATAGTATTTCCAGCCTCGCGACCCGCGCGAACGGGAGCAGGGCGCAAATCCGGAGCGTCATCCGAATCGGTAGCGGAGGCAGTTTCGGCCAGCTGTATTTGCCCCTGTCGTGGCGCGTGGGAGAATCCGACTGATGCCTGCTACCGACACCCTGTTCCAATTCCTGGAACCGCTGCGCCTGCGCTACCTCGACAGCCCGCTGCCGGGCTGGCTGCGCACGGCCGGCGAAACGGTGCTGTCGCTGTTGCCGGAAGGCCTGCGCCGCCAGCTCGGCGTGCGCCACCGCCGCCTGCTGCTGCGGGTCAACCCGCAAGGACTGTCGCTGCACGCCGAACTCGACGAGCAGGTGCAGTTGCTGGGCCTGCTGCCGCTGGACGATGCGCAGATGCTGGCCGACCTGCGCGCGCGACTGGACGCCAACGCCGGCAACGTGCCGCGCTGGTTGCTGCTCGACGTCACCCAGGTGCTGCGGCCGGTGCTCGCCGTGCCCGCATCCGCGGAGCCGCGCCTGCGCGAGGTGATGCAGTTCGAGATCGACCGGCAAACGCCCTTCGGCGCCGACCAGGTCAGCTTCGAGCCGCGCGTGCTGCACCGCGATGCACAGACCCGCCAGTTGAGGGTCGAGCTGGTGGTGCTGCCGAAGTCGCGGCTGGATGCCGCGCTCGCGCTCCTGGGTCCGCTGGCGGAGGGATTGGCGGGCGTGGACATCGCCACCGCCGACGGTACGCGCCTGGGCGTGAACCTGCTGCCCGCCGCGGGTCGCGGCGCCCGCGCGGATCGCGCCCGTGCCGCCAATCGCTGGCTGGGCCTTCTTGCGGCCGCCGCGCTGCTCGCCGCGATGGTGCTGGTGCTCAACAACCGCGGCCGCGCGCTCGACGACTACAGCGCGCGCGTCGAGGCCGCCCAGAAGCAGGCGCGCGAGGTCAGGCTCCTGCGCAACGCACTGCGCGGTTCCGCCGAGGCGGCGAACTTCCTGGCGCGCCGCCGCGCGCAGGTGCCGACCACGCTCGAACTCCTCGACGACCTCACCCGCCGCATCCCGGACTCGACCTTCATCGAGAAAGTGTCGATCAACGACGGCAACCTCTTGCTGATCGGCCAGAGCCAGCAGGCCTCCGCGCTGGTCGGCCTGTTGCAGGGCTCGCCGCTGATCCGCACGCCCACGCTGACCGGTTCGGTGCAGACCGATCCGCGCACCGGCAAGGAACGCTTCACCCTGACGGCGGTGGTGGCCGGCAGCGCCCGCGACAAGGAGGCCGCGAATGCGTCCGCAGGCAAACGCTGAGCGCTGGCGGGTGCTGGGTTTCGTGGCGCTCGGGATTGCGCTGCTCTACCTGGTGCTGGTGCACTGGTGGTTCACCGCGCCGATGCTGTCGATGGGCGAGCAGATTCGCGAGCTGCGCGACGAGGAACAGGCGCTGCGCGTGCAGGTCGCGCAGCGCCCGCAACTGGAGGCGCGTCTGGCGCAGGTGCGGCAGTTCGAGGCCGCCAACCCGGGCTTCCTGCCGGAGAATACCCGCGAACTCGCCAGCGCCGGCCTCGTGCAGCGCCTGCAGCAGGTGGTCTCCGCCGCCAGTCCCAACCCCAACGCCTGCCAGATCACCGCGCAGACGCCGACCGACATGCCCAGCCAGGAGCCGTTCCCGCGGGTCATGGTGTCGGTGCGGCTGCGCTGCGGCATGGGCGAGTTCGCCGCCGTGCTGCATGCGCTCGAGAGCGGCAGTCCGCAGCTGTTCATCGACAACCTCGACGTGCTCTCGCGCCGCAGCTACCTCACCGCCGGCGGCGATTCGGTCGGCCTGGACGTGAGCTTCGACCTCTACGGCTACCTCAAGACCGCGCAGGGAGGCCGCCGTGGCTGACCAGTTGCGGCCGCTGACCCTGGTGCTCAGCGCCATCGGGTTGTGGGCGCTGTGCCTGCTGGTGATGGCGCTGGCGGGCCTCGGCACGCAGGTGGGACCGCCGTCGGCGGCGATTGCCGCGCCGCCGCTGCCGAAGGTGGCGCTGACCCGCAGCCAGTCGCGGCTCGGACCCTTCGCCAACTACGCGGAAGTCGGCCAGCGTCCCCTGCTCAACCAGGATCGTCGCCCGAGCTTCGCGCCGGCGGCGGGCGAGGGCAGCGGCGACCTCGACGTCGTGCTGACCAGCGTGCTGATCACGCCCACCTTGCAGATGGCCATCTTCACCGACAACAAGGACGCCAGCAGCAAGAAGGCGAAACTGGGCGAGGTGGTACCTGGCAGCAACTGGCGCCTGGCCGTGCTCGAGCCGCGCCGTGCCGTGCTCGAAGGCCCCTCGGGCCAGCGCGAACTCGGCCTGCGCGTGTTCGACGGCAAGGGGGGCGAGGCGCCGACCCCGATCGTTGCCACGGCCTCCCCCGGCGGCGCACGTGAGAGCGAGGCCGTGCGCGACGCCAACACGCCGCCGCCGCCACCGCCGCAGCCCGAATCCGCGCCGTCGAATACCGCCGCCGCGCAGCCGGTGCGCGTGGAACCCAAGCCCGACCAGTCGGCCAGCGCGCCGATGACCCAGGAACAGCAGGTCGAAGCCATCCGTCGCCGCATCGAGGCACGCCGCGCGCAGATGCGCGCGGAAGCCGCCGCGGCCGCCCGCGAAAAATGACCCGGAAGAAGAATCCCGCCATGAGCCTTTCGATCCGACTCAAGCTGCTCGCGCCGCTCTGCCTGGCGACGCTGGTGGCCGGCTGCGTGACGCCGAACGCCCCGGTGATCAAGCGCAATGCCGATGCCACCTACGGCGCCGCCCAGGCCGGCAATGCCGGCAGCCTGCCGACCGCCGCCACGCCCGGCGGCGCCGCCGTCGACGTCGCGCCGGTGAAGGCCGGCAATGCCAGCATCAAGCCCGGCACCGGCCAGGTGATCAACGAGCGCGTGGCCGCGTCGCCGCCGCCCAACATCGCCACCACCGGCGAGGCCACGTTCAACTTCGAGGGCGAGTCGCTGCACGCGGTGGTCAAGGCGATCCTCGGGGACCTGTTGCAGCAGAACTACGTGATCGCGCCCAACGTGCAGGGCACCGTCACCCTCGCCACGCCGCGCGCGGTGAGCCCGGCGCAGGCGCTGTCGCTGCTGGAGATGGTGCTGGGCTGGAACAACGCCCGCCTGATCTGGAGCGACGGCCGCTACAACGTCGTGCCCGCCGACCAGGCCCTGGCCGGCAACCTGTCGCCGCGCACCGGTTCGCCGGCCAACGCGCGCGGCTACGAGGTGCGCGCGGTGCCGCTGAAGTACATCTCCGCCAGCGAGATGGAGAAGCTGCTCAAGCCCTACGCGCGGCCCAATGCGGTGGTGCAGGTGGACAGCGCCCGCAACCTGATCGTGCTGGCCGGCACCCGCGCCGAATTGCAGAACTACCTGCGCACGGTGCAGATCTTCGACGTGGACTGGCTGTCGGGCATGTCGGTGGGCGTGTTCCCGCTGCA
>CBININ010000093.1:0-8063 GCA_966250755.1 uncultured Gammaproteobacteria bacterium
CAAGATCTCGCTGCGCACGCGCAACTTCGAGAGCAGCAAGCTCAAGGTCAACGACCTGGACGGCAACCCCATCGAGATCGCGTCGGTGGTGGTGTGGCAGGTGGTGGACTCGGCCGAGGCGGTCTACAACGTGGACGATTACGAGAGCTTCGTGCACATCCAGTCCGAATCGGCGCTGCGCGCGATGGCGACCAGCTATCCCTACGACCAGCATGTGGACGGCACCATCGCCCTGCGCAGCCATGCCGCCGAGATCGCCAAGCACCTGACCGAGGAGATCCAGGAGCGCCTGGCGCTGGCCGGCGTGAGCGTGCTCGAGGCACGCATCAGCCACCTCGCGTACGCGCCGGAGATCGCCCAGGCGATGCTGCAGCGCCAGCAGGCCGGCGCGATCATCGCCGCCCGCAGCCGCATCGTCGAAGGCGCGGTCAGCATGGTCGAGATGGCGCTCAACGAGCTGTCGCAGCGCAACGTGGTCGAGCTCGACCCCGAGCGTCGCGCGGCGATGGTGAGCAACCTGCTGGTGGTGCTGTGCGGCGAACGCGGCACCCAGCCGATCGTCAACGCCGGCTCGATCTACTGACGGGCCGAGGCCGGCATGTCGGAGAAGAAGGCCTATCCGCTGCGCATCAGCGCCCCCGTGCTGGAAGCGGTGCAGCGCTGGGCCGACGACGAGCTGCGTTCGGTCAACGCGCAGATCGAGTACGTGCTGCGCGAAGCGTTGCGCAAGGCCGGGCGGCTGAAGGCGTCCGGCGAGCCGGAGGGCGGCGGTGAACCGTGAGTTCCCGCTTCCGCCGGTGGGCGCCTTTGCCCGGCTGCTGCCCTACTTCGTCGGCGGCCTCATGCCGCTGGTGTTCGTGGGCTTCCTCGCGACGCAGGCGGCGTCCACCGAGCTGCCCTGGCCGCCGCTGCTGGCCGCGCTGGTGGTGATGCCGCTGACCGGCCTGGCGATTGCCGCGGCCGTGCATGGGCGGGATGTGGTGGTGCACGACGGCCGCCTGCGCGTGCGGCGCTGGCCCCTGCCCCGCCATTTCGCTCTCGCGGCGCTGGATCTCGAGGTCGCGCGCGTTTCCGACCCGCAGGCCGAGCCTGCCTTGCGGCCGCTCGTGAAGCTGTTCGGCAGCCGCATGCCCGGATTGAGTTCGGGCTGGTTCCTGACGCGGGAGCGCCGGCGCGCCTATGTGCTTTCCACCACGAGCCGGCGCTACGCGGTGCTGCCGATGCGGGACGGTCGCCTGCTGCTGCTCGGCGTCGAACAGCCGGAAGCGCTGGTCACGGCGCTGCGCGACGAAGCGGGCCGGCGCCGCTAGACTGCGCGCATGCCGCGCACCCTGCTGTCCTCCCACTGGCGCCTGATCAACGGCGACGCCCTCGAGGCCCTGCCGGCCGCGCTGGCCCGCGCCCGCTCCAACACCGACGCGCGTGCGCTCGCCGGCGCCGACTGGCTCATCCGCCGAAAGCGCGACGGCCGATTCCTGGCGCTGCGTACTGGCGACGAGGTGCAGGAGATGCGGCGCGGACTGCTCGACCGCGACCTGCGCCACGACCTCGCGGAACTGCCCGCCGCCGACGCCGCCGGCGAGGCGCCGCGCCCGCTGGTCGGCCTGCTCGAGCGCCTGCACGCGCTGGGCCTCGACGAAGCGGCCTATGCCGAACGCAGCGGACTGGCCCTGGTTTCCGAACCCTGCACCCTCGCCTACGCCGGTCGAGACCGCTACCGCCGCCCGTTGTGGCTGCGCACGCCCGCGGCCGCTGCGTGGCGCACCATGCAGGCGGCCGCGCGCGTCGACGGCATCGCGCTGGAGGCGATTTCCGGCTACCGCAGCCACGACTACCAGCTCGGCATCTTCCACCGGAAGATCGCCCGCGGGCAGTCGGTGGAACAGATCCTCGCGGTGAACGCCGCGCCCGGGTTCTCCGAACACCACGGCGGGCTCGCGCTCGACATCTCCACGCCCGGCGAGCCGGCGGCGGAGGAAAGCTTCGAAGGCACGTCCGCCTTCGCCTGGCTGCAGCGCCGCGGCGGCGACTTCGGATTCGAGATGAGCTATCCGCGCGGCAACCCGCACGGCATCGTCTACGAACCCTGGCACTGGCGCCACGCCGGCGCCTGAGCCGTGCTCAGTCCTGCGAGCGCTTCACCGGCGGCGCGTTGTCGGCGATCCGCCACAGGTACAGGCCGGCGAGCGTGCGGTAGGGGCCCCAGCGTTCGCCGCGCTCGGCCAGTTCCTTCGGCTTGTGCATCTCGTCGCGGCGGTCGAGCACTTGCGCGCCCTTGCGCACGCCGAGGTCGTCCACCGGCAGGATGTCGGGGCGACCGAGCTTGAACATCAGCATCATCTCCACCGTCCAGCGGCCGATGCCGCGCACGGCGGTCAGGCGTTCGATGATCTCGTCGTGGTGCAGGCCGGCCATTTCGCGAAGCGTAGGCACTTCGCCATCGCCGGCGCGCCGGCACAGGTCGCGCAGGGCCAGGGCCTTGTTGCCGGAGACGCCGCAGGCGCGCAGCGCGGCATCGTCAACGCGCGCGAGCGCCACGGGCGTGAGCTTGCGCGAGCCGGTCGCGGCCTCCACGCGCCCGACGATCGTCGCGGCGGCCTTGCCCGACAACTGCTGGTACAGGATGGAGCGCGCCAGCGAGTCCACCGGGTCGAAGGGCTTGCGCCAGCCGGTGGCGGTGTCGAGCGGGCCGATCTTCTCCATCCAGCGCCCGAGCTTGCGGTCGCGCCGCGCCAGGTGCGCCTGCGCCTCGGCGACGTCGAAGCCGCGCGTGTAGCGCGTCACCGGCGATCCCCGCGGCGCCACAGGTCCACGGCCGCGAGCAGCCAGGCCAGGATCAGCAGCGAGCCGCCGATCGGCGCGGTCGGTGCGTTGGTGCCGCGGAAGGCCGCCAGGCACAGCCCGCCGCTGAAGCCGGCGACGCCGAGCACGAGCAGCAGGCGCACCAGCGCCGCCAGCGCCGTGCGGCGCGGGGACAACACGACGAGCGCGAGACCGTGCGCGAATGCGAAGGCCGCGGCCAGGCCGAGCCGCGAGGCCTGTTCCGGTCCCGCGCCGTGGCTGGCGTAGGCCGCCAGCGCGACGCCGCCCGCGCACAGCAATGCGCCGAGCGCGGCGGTGGCACTACCGGGAGGCGGTCGCATCATGGGCATGGCGCAGAAAGCAGAAGGGCGGGCTTTCGCCCGCCCTCTTGTTCCGCGATTACGGCTTCAGCGGCCAGTAGACCTTGAACTGCGCGTCCTCGTTGAGCATGTTCGGGACGCCGCTCAGGTATTCCTCGTACGGACGGTCATCCGTGTCCACGCCGTGGGTCATGGACCAGGCGCGCAACAGGTCGCGCACCCGGGCCAGGCCCGGCGCCGGGCCGGTGTAGGTGGTGGTGGCCACGCGGCGCGCGGGGATCTGCACGTAGGCGACCGGGCCCTCGAGCTTGAGCGAGAGCTTCTCGCCGGCGGCGGCGCCCTCGGCATCGCTGGCGCGGCGCACCGGCTGTGCCACGTCGAAGGCGTAGCTGTCGGTGGTGAACTCGGTGGTGACGATGCGCAGCGGGCCGTTGGCGACCAGGCCGTTGGCTTCCATCACCTTGTTGATCCAGGCGACCTGGTTGTTCATCACCGACATGATCTCGTCGTTGTCGCGCTTGGAGGCGGTGCTGACCAGCAGCACGTCCTGCGCCGGCAGGTCGACGATGGCGAACTCACCCGGGTGCTGCGAATAGTCGAAGCGCGGGACGCTGGCGAGCAGGCCGCTGAAACGGTCGAGGCCGCGCTTCACGTCGTCGCCGACGTTGCGGGTCACGTACAGGCCGGCGTAGCGGCCCAGCAGGTCCCAGCCATAATCGACGCGGTATTCCTGGGTGATCTTGATGTTCTTGTTGCCCTGGCCGGTCCGCGCGAAGCGGATGGTCATGGTCTTGTTCTGCCCGCGCGACGGGCCGGTGAGCTTGTACTTGATCTTCTCGCCCGGGATCGACTCGATGATCTCCCAGGAGCCGTTGCCGATCATCCGCTGGCGCGACTGGTAGCTGAACTTGGCGCCGACGCCTTCGGCCGGACCGCTGACTTCGGTCTTCATCAGGCGGTCGTAGCGCACCAGCGGGTTCCAGTCCTTGAAGCGGCTGAAGCCATTGAACAGGTCGTTGACCGTGCTCATCGGGCGGTTGGTTTCGATGCTGTAGCTGAAGAATCGCTTGGACGGCAGGAACAGGCCGATCACCACGAAGATGACCACCACCAGCAGCAGGGAAATCAGGAACTCAAAAAAACGGGTCATTCGACGGCTCTCCGGGCACGACCTTGGCCGGGGAAGGTTTCGCCCGGGCAGGAACCCGAGAGGATAGCAGGTCGTCCGGGGGACCGGCAGGGGCCGTCGGCGGGGACCGCCATGCCCGCACAGGGCGCTGGGGCGTGGTTTGCGGTGGATGGCCGGGGCCGGCCACACCGGCGCGCCGGCCCGGGGCCGGCAAGGCCTAGACCAACTTCAGCTCGAAGGCCTTCAGCACGGCCCGGGTGCGGTCGCGCACGCCAAGCTTGGACAGGATGTTGGAGACGTGGTTCTTCACGGTGCCCTCGGCCACGCCCAGCGAGTTGGCGATCTCCTTGTTGGAGAAGCCACCGGCCATCAGGCGCAGGATCTCGGTCTCGCGGTCGGTCAGCGGATCGGGCTGCTCGAGGCTGACGAAGGCATTGTGCAGCCCCTCCAGCCCCGACAGCAGGCGCTGCGTGACCGCCGGCTGCACCAGCGAGCCGCCCTCGGCGACGGTCTGGATCGCCGACACCAGCTGGTCAAGGGTGACGTCCTTGAGCAGGTAGCCGCGGGCCCCGACCTTGATGCCGGCCAGCACCAGCTGGTCGTCGTCGAAGGTGGTCAGGATGATGGTGGGCGGCAGCTGGTTCTTCGCCGCCAGCGCCTGCAGCGCCTCCAGCCCCGACATCACCGGCATGCGCATGTCCATCAGCACCACGTCGGGCTTGATCTCCGGGATCATCTCGACGGCCTGCTTGCCGTCGGAGGCCTCGGCCACCACCTCGATGTCCTCGGCCAGTTCCAGCAACGAACGCACGCCCTGGCGCACCAGGGTCTGGTCGTCGACCAGGCAAACTCGAATCATGGTGCCGCCTCCAGGGGAATGCGCACGTCCAGGGCGAAGCCCCGGCCCGGCGAGGTGATGATATCCAGTTGGCCGCCGCATGCCGACAGGCGCTCGCGCATGCCGCGCAGGCCGTTGCCGGGGGTGGCGCGGTCGGCGCCGCGGCCGTCGTCGGCGGCTTGCAGGCGCACCTGCCCGTCCTCGCGGCTCAGGGTCAGGGCCAGGCGGGTCGCCCCCGCGTGCTTGACGGTATTGGTGATGATTTCCTGCGCGCAACGCAGCAGCACCTGCGCGCGCTCGGGGTCGTCGATCGCCAGGTTCTCCGGCAGGTCCAGGTCCACCTGCAGCGCCGGCACGCCCTCGGCCAGCACCCGCAGCGCGTGGCCCAGGTCGATGCCGCGTTCCTCGCGCATCTCGCTCACCGCTTCGCGCACGTCGGTCAGCAGCAGCTTGGCCAGGGTGTGGCTCTGGCGCACGTGTTCCTGCGCCTTGCCTTCGGCCAGGTGGCCGGCGACCTCGAGGTTGAGGCTGAGCGCGGTCAGGTGGTGGCCGAGCAGGTCATGGAGTTCACGCGAAATCCGCAGGCGCTCGCTCATGCGCGAACTCTCCGCCAGCAGCGCGCGCGTCGCCCGCAGTTCGGCATTGAGGCGGCGCTGCTCCTCGCGCGCCTCGGCCTGCTGGCGCGCCACCAGGCCGGTGATGAAGGTGAAGCTCGAATAACCCACGTACATGATCGCCTGCAACACCGCGACCACCGGCGTCCAGCCTTCCAGTTCCAGGAAGACCGACACCAGCGGCACGTGCATCAGGATCAGCCAGGCCACGCCCATGCCCAGCGGCATCAGCCAGGGGATCACGCCCGAGACCAGCATCAGCAGGATGCTGCCCAGGCCGGTGCCGGTGAGCTTGCTCAGGGCGATGGCCGACACCGTGAGCATCACCAGCAGCGCGATGTCGGTGCCGCCCGGCGAGCGCGTGCCGAGCTTGCGCGTCACCAGCCAGTAAGCGACGCCGAACACCAGGTAGGCCAGGGTCGAACCGACCAGGTCCGGGGACACGCCCGCCGCCTGCCCGGCGTCCGCCAGCGGGAAATAGGCCAGCGGGATGCCGACCACCGCCCAGGTGAACAGTCCGGCGTAACGCAGCAATTGGGTGTGGCTCAGGCGCAAAGGCATGGGTGCATGGTAGGTCGGCGGCCCGCTCCCCGCGGGGCCCGAAAGTAACGGGTAACGGCGTTTTAACACAGGGCCGCGTCCGCCGCCCCGCGCTCCCCGCGTCTATCGACCATGCGATAATCCGCCGCAGCACGTCGCCCGCCCCCGTCGGCGCGCGCCGGAAATTGGGAGTGGGACCAACCATGTCGATCCTCATCCGCGACGTGCGCGAGCACGAGCTGGATCTTGTGCTTGCACTGAACAACGCCGCCGGGCCGGGCATCCTGCCGATGGACGCCGCCAAGCTGGCCTTCTTCTGGGAACACGCGGACTACTTCCGGGTCGCCGAGAAGGACGGCCTGATGGCCGGCTTCCTGGTCGGCTTGACCCAGGATGCCGACCACGACAGCCCGAACTTCCAGTGGTTCCGCGAGCGCTACCCGGAGTTCCTCTACATCGACCGCATCGTGGTCGCCAGCACCCGCCGCGGCGCCGGTGTCGGCCGCGTGTTCTATGGCGACGTGCAGAGCTTCGCCGAGGTGCGCGTGCCGCGGCTGGCGGCGGAGGTTTTCCTGGAAGGCAGCAGCCATCCCGCCCTGCTCTTCCACGGCAGCTTCGGCTTCCGCGAAGTCGGCCAGCACGTGATGCCGGGCCCCGGCCTGCGCGCGGCGATGCTGGTCAAGGAGATGTGCAGCTATCCCTTCGTGCGCCAGGCCTACGACGGGCGCCTCCCCGACCAGCCCTGGCTGGCAGCCCGCGCCCTGCCCGGCCGCAAGCCGCGCCTGGCCACCGGCACGTGAGCATGGCGGCCAAGACCAATTACGAGCAGGCCGGCGAACTGAAGATCGGCCAGGTCGGCATCGCCAACCTGCGCATCCGCACGCTCGACGTCGCCCAACTGTCGAAGGAAATGGCCGAGCGCGTGCAGGGCGCGCCCAAGCTGTTCGAGCGCGCCGCGGTGATCCTGGATTTCGGCGGGCTGAGCGAGTGCCCCGCCGCCGCGACCGTGAATGCGCTGGTCGACGGCCTGCGCGGCGCCGGCGTGCTGCCGGTGGCGATCGCCTACGGCACCCGCGAGATCGAAGCGCTGTCGCGCGAGGTGGGCCTGCCGCTGCTGGCGAAATTCCGCGCCGCCTACGAGCCGATCGGCGGCAACGCCACGCCGGCGGCGCCGGAACCCGCGCCGGAACCCAAGGCACGCGCGAAAGCCGCGGCCGAACCCGCGCCCGCCCCGCCGGCCGTCACGGCCCCAGCCGCCGCCGAAGTCGGCATGGTGCAGCTGGCGCCCGTGCGTTCCGGCCAGCAGCTCTACGCGAAGAACCGCGACCTGACGGTCTGCGCCATGGTCGGCGCCGGCGCCGAAGTAATTGCCGACGGTTCCATCCACATCTACGGCGCGCTGCGCGGCCGCGCGCTGGCCGGCGCCAACGGCAACACCGCCGCGCGCATCTTTTGCCGCGAGTTCAATGCCGAACTGGTCGCGGTGGCCGGCACCTACAAGGTGCTGGAGGAAATTCCCAGGGAACTGCTCGGCAAGCCCGTGCAGATCTGGCTCGAGAACGACAGCCTGCGCATCGAGGCGCAGGCCTGACCCCAACGCAAGACAGTGGTATTTCCAGGAGGACGTGTGGCTGAAATCATCGTGGTGACCTCGGGCAAGGGCGGCGTCGGCAAGACCACCACCAGCGCCAGCATCGCCTGCGGCCTGGCGCGCGCGGGCAAGAAGACCGCCGTCATCGACTTCGACGTCGGCCTGCGCAACCTGGACCTGATCATGGGCTGCGAGCGCCGCGTGGTGTACGACTTCGTCAACGTCGTGC
>CBININ010000094.1:0-7967 GCA_966250755.1 uncultured Gammaproteobacteria bacterium
ATGGACTCGAGCGCGACGTTGCCGGCGAGGATGAACAGGTCGGCCCAGCTCAGCTGAGAACCGTACTTCTGCTTGATCGGCCAGAGCAGGCGCCGCGCCTTGTCCAGGTTGCCGTTGTCGGGCCAGCTGTTGAGCGGCGCGAAGCGCTGGTCGCCGGAGGAGGCGCCGCCGCGGCCGTCGCCGATGCGGTAGGTGCCCGCCGCGTGCCAGGCCATGCGGATGAAGAAGGGCCCGTAGTGGCCGTAGTCCGCCGGCCACCAGGGCTGCGAATCGGTCATCAGCGCGTGCAGGTCGGCGACGACGGCGTCGAGGTCGAGCTTGGCGAATTCCTTCGCGTAGGCGAAATCGGCATCCATCGGACTCGAGCCCGGCGAATGCATGTGCAGGATGCCGAGCTTGAGCTGCTCCGGCCACCAGGTGTGGTTGCCGCGCGTGCCGGCGGCGACGGGATGCTTGCTGCCGTGGCCGAAGGGGCACTTGGCTTCGGTGTTGGCCTGGGACTTGCCGATTTCAGGCGTGTTTTCGACGGACATGGGTCCTCTCCTCCTGGCGCCGGGGGTCGGCGAACCAGGACAGCGTGCGCCCCGCCGTCGAATAGGGGAAATCGTTTGTTCCGATTCTTGCGATAGGGAATGTCTATGGTGCCCGCGGCTTGCTGATGCCGGGCGCGTCGGCTGCAGGACGCCGTCCAGCCCTCAGGCACGCGCCAGCCGCGGCCAGGCCCAGGCCAGCAGCAGCCACGCCGGCAGCAGCCCGAGTCCGTGCCTCGCCGCCGTCACCAAGGCGCCCGTCTGCACATCGAAGATTCCCGCACCCTGCAGCGCCACATACAGCGCGCCCACCAGCAGCAGCTCGAACAGGCGCGCGTTGCGGGTCAACGCACCGAGCGCCAGGCCCCAGCTCGCGAGCGAAGCGGCCACGGCGACGACCGCGAGCGCGCCCTGCGCGGGCAAGCGCAGCAAGGCCGGCAAGGTCAGCGCGAGCAGCAGCGCGAAGGCCGCCGTGAAGCGTGCCGCCAGCAAGCGCGGCACGATCCCGCGCGCGGTGAACACCAGCGCTCCCGTGCGCCGCTCGAGTTCCTGCAGGCCGCCGCGCGCGAGCAGGTCGATCGGCAAGGCCAAGGCCAGCAACAGCCCGACCGCCATCACCTTGGGCGAGGCGAAGGCCTGCAGCCCGAGCGACAGCAGCACCAGCAGCCACCACCACCCGCGGCGATCGCGCAGCGCGCCCTTCAGCTCCGACGCCACCAGGATGCCCAGCGGCCGGCGCGCGATCGGCACCAGCAGGCGATCGAGCCAACGCAATCGCCGGCCGCTGCGGCTGCGCTCGCGGGCGCCGACGCCGCGCGCCGCGGCCCAGTCGAGCACCGGCGCCGCCGCCAGTACGCCGAGCACCGACAGCAGCAGCCACAGCGCGCGGCCGGCGGCATCCATCGGCCGCGGCTCCCAGCGCGGCCAGGCGAAGTTCGGCGGCACGTCGCGGTTGGGCGAACCGAGCGTGAACCCGTAGGGCTGCACCTTGCCGGTCTGCTCGCTGCGCACGCGCTGCAGCTCGCGCGCGACCAGCACCAGCCCCGCGGGATCGCTGACCCAGCCGGTGCGGAACACCGAGCCCGGCGTTTCCATCCGCGCGACCGACACCGACAGCAGCGTGATCCAGACGACGAAGAAGACCACGTTGCCCGCCGTGCGCCGCAGCCACGGCAGCAGGTCGAACCACACCGCCATCATCGCGGTGAAGGCGAAGCCGGGCACGCTCACCAGCAGTGCGGGCTTGGCGAGTTCCCACAAGTCCACCGCGCGGTCTTCCGCGCGCACGAGTTGCACCAGCACTCCCACCACCAGCGACAACAGCATGACCAGCCCGAACACCGCCATGTGGCTGGCCCACTTGGCCAGCAGGAAGCCGCCGCGCGTCATCGGCGTGGCCACCAGCAGCTGCCACACCCGCGTCTCGATGTCGCGCACCAGGGTGCCGCGCACCAGGTAGAAGCCGCCGAGGTTGAGCGCGAAGTTGAAGGCCATCGCCAGCACCAGCCCGACCCAGGCGCTGGAGTAGTCGGCACGCGCGCCGCCGGTGACGGTGAAGATGCGGTGGCTCGCGTCCGAAGGCGGGAAGCACCACCACGCCAGCAGCATCATGCCGCCGAGCACCGCCCAGAAGCGCGCCGAGCGGCTGCGCTCGCGCAGGTCGGCGACCAGCAGGGCGAGGAAGCGTTGCAGCGCGGCCACCTCAGTGCGCCTGCGCGCCGGGGCCGAGCAGCCAGGCGTAGGCATCTTCCAGGCTCGGCGCCACCGCCTGTGCCTGCACCGCGGGGGCCGCATCGGCCACCACCCGCACGCGGATGCCCTCGGGCCGGCGCAGCGACGCGCAGGCGTGGTGGCGCGCACGCACCGCGGCCAGGTCGCCCTCGGCGACGGTCCACTCCCATACCTTGCCTTCGGCCAGCGCGAGCATCCGGCCCGGCGTGCCGTGGAAGCGCAGCTGGCCCTGGGCCATCACCGCCAGCGCGGTCGCGCTCGCCTCCACGTCGGAAACGATGTGGGTGGACAGGATCACCAGGCGCTCGCCGGCGAGGTCAGTGAGCAGGTGGCGGAAGCGCATCCGCTCCTCCGGGTCCAGGCCGACCGTCGGCTCGTCGACGATCAGCAGGGCGGGATCGTTGAGCAAGGCCTGGGCGATGCCCACGCGCTGGCGCATGCCGCCGGAGAACTCGCCGAGGCGGCGATCGGCGGCGTCCGCCAGCCCGACCTGCTGCAGGCAGGCGTCCACGCGCGCGTCGGCCTCGCGGCCGTGCAGGCCCTTCACCGCCGCGAGGAAGCCCAGGAACTCGCGCGCGCTCAGCGCCGGATACACGCCGAAGTCCTGCGGCAGGTAGCCGAGGGTGGCGCGCACGGCGTCGGGATCGGCCGCCACGTCCACGCCCTTCCAGCGCACCCGGCCGGCGCTGGGCTTGGCCAGGGTCGCCAGGATCCGCATCAGGGTGGATTTGCCGGCGCCGTTGGGACCCAGCAGGCCCAGGATGCCGGGCCCGGAGGCCAGGCTCAGGCCCTGGACGGCGGCATGGCCGCCCGGATAACGAAAATCCACGGCATCGAGTTCGAGCAGCGTGTCCACGGCGGTCCCCGGTTGGCGCCAAGGGCGGCGCCAATTGTGCTGGTAGTGTAGTTACCTACAACACCTATGCACATAGGCCGGAAGGCAGGGGCCCCGGCCAGGTCCGGCCCGCCCCTAGGGTTTGACCATGACCTTGATGGACTCGCGAGCGTCCATGGCCCGGTACCCGTCGGGCACGCCCTCCAGGCCGACCGTGCGGTCGAAGACGCGGCCCGGCTGGATCCGGCCCTCGATCACGTCCTGCAGCAGCCCGGCGATGTAGCCGCGCACCGGCGCCGGCCCGCCGCCGACGCTGACGTTGCGCAGGAACAGGCCCATCGCCGACGGGATGCCCTCGTAATGCGGCACGCCTACCCGACCGATGGCGCCACCCGGCCGCGCGATCGCCGCGGCGGTCTGCATCGCATCGCCCGAGCCCACGCACTCGAGCACCGAATGCACGCCGAAGCCGCCGGTGAGTTCGCGCACGCGCTCCACCGCGGCCTCGCCGCGTTCGCTGACCACGTCGGTCGCGCCGAACTCGCGCGCCAGCGCGATGCGATCCGGGTGCCGGCCCATCACGATGATCTGCTCGGCGCCCAGGCGCCTGGCCGCGATCACGCCGCACAGGCCCACCGCGCCGTCGCCCACCACCGCGGCGCGCTTGCCCGGGCCCACCTTCGCGCCGAGCGCGGCGTGGTGGCCGGTGCCCATCACGTCCGACAGCGACAGCAGGGACGCCATCAAGGCCTCGTCCTTCGGCGCCGGCAGCGCGTACAGCGTGCCGTCGGCCTGCGGGATGCGCAGCGCCTCGGCCTGCGCGCCGGCGGTGTGCATGCCGAAGAAGCCGCCGTGCACGCAGGAGGTGAACAGCCCCTCCTCGCAGAAGTCGCAACGCCCGTCCGAGAACGAGAACGGCATGATCACGAAATCGCCGGGCTTGATGCGCCGCACGTCCCGGCCGACCGCCTCGACCACGCCGATGGCTTCATGGCCCATGCGCTGCGGCGGCGCGCCCGCCTGCATGTCCTTGTAGGGCCACAGGTCGCTGCCGCAGATGCAGGCGCGGGTGACGCGGACGATGGCATCGGTGGGCTCGACGAGCGTCGGGTCCGGCACGTCCTCGACGCGGACATCGCCGGCGTTGTACATGATCGTGGCGCGCATGGTGTCGGCTCCGGGGGCGGGAGCGCCCATCATGGCACCGCGCATGACGGTCGGCGTGATGGACGTGAGCCGGCTTTGCGAATTCGCTGCCGCGCTTCGAACCGACGGCAGGCGGCCGGCCAGCGAATATTTCACCAAACGGTTGACAATGCGCCCGCCCCGGGTATAGTCAACCACATGGTTGACCATCAAGCCGCCCTCGACACTCTCTTCCAGGCCCTGGCCGACCCGACCCGTCGGGCCATGCTGCAGGCGCTCGCGCGCCAGCCGCGCACGGTCGGCGAACTCGCCGCGCCCTTCGACATCTCGCTCGCCGGCGCCTCCAAGCACATCCAGGTGCTCGAGCGCGCCGGCCTGATCCGCCGCGAAGTGCAGGGACGCGTGCATACCTGCCGGCTCGATGCGCGCCCGCTGCATGCCGGCGCCGAGTGGATCCGCCATTACGAACGCTTCTGGAACGCGAAGCTCGACACCCTCGAGGCGCTGCTGCGCGGCGCCCCGCCCTCCCCCGCCGCGCGCAAGCCCGCGGCCCGCACCCGCAGGAAGAAGTCGCCATGAATGCCATTCCGCAAGCCACCGACCACGACTACGCCCACTTCACCGCCGCCGACACCGTCTGCATCGAACGCTTGCTGCCCGGCCCGATCGAGCGCGTGTGGGCCTACCTCGCCGACGGCGAGTTGCGCCGGCAATGGCTCGCGGGCGGCGCCATGCCGCCGCGCGAAGGCGGCGAGTTCGAACTGGTCTGGCGCAACGACGAGCTCACCGATCCGCCAGGCGCGCGTCCCGAGGGCTTCGGCGAGGAACACCGCATGCAAGGCCGGATCCTGGACTTCGACCCGCCGCGCCGGCTCGCCTTCACCTGGAGCGGCGACAGCGAAGTGAGCATCGAACTGGCGCCGCGCGGCAAGGACGTGCTGCTGACCCTGGTGCACCAGCGCCTCAGCGGCCATGAACGCCAGGTCATGCACTGCGCCGGCTGGCACATGCACTTGGTCGTCCTCGCCGACAAGCTCGCCGGCCGCCGCGGCGAGACCTTCTGGGACGGCTGGTTGCGGCTACGCGCCGAATACGAGCAGCGGCTGGCCGGCGACGCCCCCTGAACGCAGCCCACGCCGCGTTTTGACCGGGGTCAAGCCAGGCCCGGCGATGCGGGTGTCCAATGGGGCCCTTCCACCGACGAGGGCCCGAGCATGGATCGCGTACGCGGCAAGGCCTGCATCATCACCGGCGGCGCGCTCGGCATCGGTCGCGCCTGTGCGCTGCGGCTCGCCGAAGAAGGCGCCAGCATTGCGGTGTTCGACCTGCTCGACGAGGCCGGCACCCGGCTGGTCGAGGAGTTGAATGCGTTGCCGACGCGCGGCAAGCCGGCGCGCTACTGGCACGTGGACGTCGCCAGCGAAGCGGCGGTCAAGGCCGCCATCGACGAGGCCGCCGACTGGTTCGGCGGCCTGCACGTGCTGGTCAACAACGCCGGCATCGCCGGCATCAACAAGCCCACCCACGAAGTCACCGAGGCCGAGTGGGACCGCGTGCAGGCGGTGAACGTGAAGGGCGTGTTCTTCTGCACCAAGCACGCCATCCCGCATCTCAAGCGCGCGGGCGGCGGCAGCATCATCAACCTCTCGTCCATCTACGGGCTGGTCGGCGCGCCCGACGTGCCGCCTTACCACGCCTCCAAGGGCGCGGTGCGGCTGATGAGCAAGACCGACGCGCTGGTCTACGCCGCCGACCGCATCCGGGTGAACTCGGTGCATCCGGGCTTCATCTGGACGCCGATGGTCGAGCATCACCTGAAGGACAGCGGCGCCACCGACCTCGACGCCGCGCGCGAGGAAGTCGGCAGGCTGCACGCGCTGGGCCACATGGGCGAACCCGACGACATCGCCTGGGCGGTGGTGTACCTGGCTTCGGAAGAATCCAAGTTCGTCACCGGATCGGAGCTGGTGGTGGACGGCGGCTATACCGCGAAGTAGCGGCGCACGCGGCGGCGCCGCGCTGTCGGATTTCGCCCGCCGGCGTGGCGGGGCCGGCGCTTGCCAAAGCCGCCGGCCTGCCACCTAATGCCGGTCCATGAGCCTGATCGCCGAGATCCAACCCGACTTCCACCGCCTCAGCGGCCTGCAGCAACTGCGCGCGCTGATCGCCGCCGGCCGCCGGCCGGGCATCGCCGACTCGCTGGACTTCAACCTGGTGGAGGTGGAGCGCGGCTTCGCCGCCTTCGAGGGCGTGCCGGGCCAGCACGCCTACAACCCGATCGGCATGGTGCACGGCGGTTACGCCGCCACGCTGCTGGATTCGGCCTGCGGCTGCGCCGCGCACGCCAGCCTCGAGGCCGGCCAGGCCTACACCACGCTCGAGATCAAGGTCGCCTACCACAAGGCGCTGACCGACAGGGTGGGCAAGGTGCGCGCCGAAGGCCGCGTGCTGTCCATCGGCAAGCGCGTGGCCTTCACCGAGGGCAAGCTGGTCGACGCGAAGGGCACGGTGTACGCGACGGCGACCTCGACCTTGCTGGTGATGGCGACGCCTTGAGCGAAGCCTGTCGCGGGCGCCATCGCCCGCGACAGGCCCGTCGACCTCAGAGCTTGCGGAAGGTCACCGACGCCACCGGCAGCAACTTGCCATCCACCACGAAGCGCGGGTTGGCCGACTGCAGGGAGGTCGGCTTCTTCGGGTTCGTGTCCTTGTCGTCGGCGCGGAAGGTATCGCCGTCGTCACCGCCGGAGTCGTAGGGCAGCAGGTCGACGGTCTTCTCGGCGACCCACTGGCCGTCCTCGACCAGCTCCACGTCCTTCACGCCGGCGAACCAGTCCGGGCTCGGCGCGATCATCGCCACCAGCGAGACGCGGGGGTGCGCGCCGTCCACGCCGACCTCGGCGGTCAGCGACTGCGAGTGGTCCTTCAGCGGGGCATCGTTCTCCAGCAGCGCCAGCACCGAACCGGCGGCCATGGCGGTCTTGATCTCGGTATCGAGCGGCTGGTGCTTGCCCATTTCCGACAGCGCCTCCAGGCCCGGCGAGGGCACCGCGCCTTCGGCGAACAGCGCGTAGCCCGGCGCGTGCGAGGCGCCGATGATCGGCGAGAAATGCGCGACCGACAGGCCGGCGTACTTCGGGCCGGGGTAGTCGAGCGGATGGTCCTTCTCGGTCCAGCGGCTCGAGAAGACCACTTCATAGCGCGCGGGCTCGAGCTTGGCGGCCATCGCATCGCCGGCCATGGCGTCGGACGCCATCGCGTCGGCGGCCATGCCGTCGGTCGCGGCCATGGCGTCGGGCGCCATCGCATCGGCCTGCGGCGCGGCGGCCGCGGATTCATTGGACTCGGACATGCAGCCGGCAAGGGCGGCCGCCAGGGCGAGGGCAAGCAGGGAACGGGAAAGGTTCATCGGTTGGTCTCCAGGGTAGGTACGGCAGTGGGTGTGGCGGAAGGCGCGGAACGCGCCCGGATCAGCACGCCGCCGCCTTGCAGGGCGACGACGAGGTGGGTGGCGTCCAGCGCGATGGCGCTGGGCGAGCCGTAGGCCATCAGCGCGTCGCGCGCGACGACGCGCGGATGCGACGGCTGGCGGACGTCGAGGGTGAGCAGTTGTGGCCGCGGCGCGGCACCCACCACGTAGGCCAGCGAGCGCGACGCATCGACCGCGATCGCCGTCGCCTGCACGCCAAGGTCGTTCCAGGCCAGCAGCGAGGGGGCGCGGCCAG
>CBININ010000095.1:0-7961 GCA_966250755.1 uncultured Gammaproteobacteria bacterium
CGATCGTGCCGACGTTCACGTGGGGCTTGGTGCGCTGGAACTTTTCCTTGGACATTGCGATTACCCGAGTGGATTCATGTTGGTGTGGCCCGGACGGGCCGGGGGATCTGGTGCTCATCACAGGAATCGAACCTGCGACCTCTTCCTTACCAAGGAAGTGCTCTACCGACTGAGCTAGATGAGCATTTGAACTTCGGTGCCGCGATTCAGCGAGAAGGGTTCAATGGAGCGGGAGACGGGAATCGAACCCGCATGATCAGCTTGGAAGGCTGAGGTTCTACCATTGAACTACTCCCGCACTTCTTCGCTTGCCACCTCTTGATCTTGCAAAACCGGTGCTAAGAAACCGTGGTGGAGGGAGGTGGATTCGAACCACCGAAGGCGTGAGCCAGCAGATTTACAGTCTGCCCCCGTTGGCCGCTTGGGTATCCCTCCACAGTGAGCCCGTAATTTTCACGGCGCGGCCGCGGTTTGTCAACGACCTGATTCGCCGAGGGTTTTGCGCCCGGGCTCAGACGTTGAAGCGGAAATGCAGGACGTCGCCCTCCTGGACCACGTAGTCCTTGCCTTCGAGCCGGAGCCGGCCGGCGTCGCGGGCCCCCGCCTCGCCGCGGTACTTGAGGAAATCCTCGAAGGAGATCGTCTCGGCGCGGATGAAGCCCTTCTCGAAGTCGGTGTGGATCACCGCCGCCGCCTGCGGGGCGGTCGCCCCCTTCTGGACCTGCCAGGCCCGGACTTCCTTCACGCCGGCGGTGAAGTAGGTCTGCATGCCCAGCAGCCGGTAACCGGCCCGGATGACCCGGTTCAGGCCCGGCTCGTCCAGGCCCATGCCGGCCAGGAACTCGCCGCGGTCGGCCTCGTCCAGCTGGGCCAGCTCCTCCTCGATGGCGGCGCTGACCGGCACCACCTCGGCGCCCTCGGCGGCGGCGTGCGCCCGGACCTTGTCCAGCAGCGGGTTGTTGTCGAACCCGTCCTCCAGCACGTTGGCCACGTACATCACGGGCTTGAGGGTCAGCAGGAACAGGTCCCGGACGACCGCGCGGTCGGCGGCCGACAGATCCAGCGACCGGGCCGACCGGCCCTGGTCGAGGCCGGCACGCAGGCGGGACAGCACTTCCTTGCGCACGATCGCATCCTTATCGCCGGCTTTGGCCGCCTTTTCGGCGCGGATGTACGCCTTTTCAACGCTATCCAGGTCGGCCAAGGCGAGCTCGGTGTCGATCGTCTCGATGTCGGCGATCGGGTCCACCTTGCCGGCGACGTGGATGATGTCGGTGTGTTCGAAGCAGCGGACGACGTGCGCGATGGCGTCGACCTCGCGGATGTGGGCCAGGAACTTGTTCCCGAGACCCTCGCCGCGGGACGCGCCCGCCACCAGCCCGGCGATGTCCACGAACTCGAACGAGGTCGGGATGACCTTCTGCGGTTTGACGATCTCGGCCAGCTGCTCGAGCCTGGGATCGGGCACCGGCACCACGCCGGTGTTCGGCTCGATGGTGCAGAAGGGGAAATTGGCGGCGGCAATGCCGGCCTTGGTCAGGGCGTTGAAGAGCGTGGACTTGCCGACGTTCGGCAGGCCGACGATGCCGCATTTGATACCCATGGCTTAACTCGATTCCTTCGGGGTGTGCAGGCGTTTCATCGCCTCGTTGAAGTCGCCGGCGACCGCGAGCGGCAGGACCGCCAGGGCGTCGTCGATGGCGCGCAGGATGGCGGCCTCGTCGTCGCGGCCGGGCTTGCCCAGCACCCACGGCGTGACCTTGTCCTTGTGGCCGGGATGGCCGATGCCGAGGCGCAGGCGGTGGAATCGGCCGTGGCCCAGCAGCTGGATCGTGTCGCGCAGGCCGTTCTGGCCGCCGTGGCCGCCGTCGAACTTGAGCCGGGCGGTGCCGGGCGCCAGGTCCAGTTCGTCGTGGGCGACGAGGCATTCCTCCGGCTCGATCTTCCAGTAGCGCAGCGCGGCGGTGATGGATTTGCCGCTGAGGTTCATGAAGGTGGCCGGGCGCAGCAGCCACAGGTTCGCGCCGCCCAGGTGCGCCTTGGCGGTCTGCCCGTGCAACTTGGACTCCAGGCCGAACTTGCCGCCCAGCGACTCCGCCAAGGCGTCAATAAACCAGAACCCGGCGTTGTGCCGGGTTCGGGCGTGTTCGGGGCCGGGGTTGCCGAGCCCGACGATGAGCTTCAGGCCAGCCATGCGCGGCCGGTCCGGGAACCGGGCCGCCGCAGGCGGCGACCCGGCACGGACCGATTACTTCTTCTTCGGCGCCGGCGCGGCGGCCGGGGCGGCCGCGGCCTTGCCGGCCTTGGTCGACGGGACTTCGGCGGCGGCCTCGGCCGGCGCGGCTTCCTCGACCTCGACGCGGGCATGGCGGGCGATCACCACCGCCACGTCGTGCTCCTTGCCCAGCTTCAGCTCGGGGATCGTCACGCCTTCGGGCAGCTTGAGCTGCGAGAGGTGGACGATGTCGCCCAGGGCCAGCGAGCCCAGGTCGACCTCCAGGAACTCCGGCAGGTCCTTCGGCAGGCAGCTGACGCGGATCTCATTGAGCTCGTGCAGGATGACCACGCCCGCGGTCTTGCCGGCCGGCGAGGTTTCCTGGTTCAGGAAGTGCAGCGGCACATTGAAGCGGATGGCGACGTT
Source organism: uncultured Gammaproteobacteria bacterium (assembly GCA_966250755.1). GTDB lineage: Bacteria > Pseudomonadota > Gammaproteobacteria > Xanthomonadales > Xanthomonadaceae > Arenimonas. Next base: position 2,642 of record CBININ010000095.1, read on the forward strand.
CTCGTCCACGCGCTGGAAGTCCAGGTGCACGATCTGCTGCTTGAACGGGTGGCGCTGCATGTCGCGCAGCAGGACCTTCTGGGTCTTGCCGTCGAGCTGCAGGTCGAGGATGGACGAGTAGAACCACTCGTTCTGGGTGGCGAGCCAGAGCGGGTTGTGCTCGATCTGGATGGTCTGCGGTTCGGCGCCCGCGCCGTACACGATGGCCGGCACGTGGCCCGCCCGACGCAGGCGGCGGCTCGCACCCTTGCCTTCGACGTTGCGGCTGGTAGCCGTGATGGTATGAGTTGCCATGATTGTTGCCTTCTTCAGTGATGCGTCTTGCGACGCGATTGCACGCTGCCCGCGACCAGGCGGCGTGTCGTCCCCGGAGCGGGAATCGGGAATCGCATCGGACCGGCCGGCGCGATTCCGGAGTCCCCTCCGGCCTTGCTAGTCCACGTACAGCGTGCTGACCGACTCGCCCATCGCGATGCGGCGGACGGTTTCGGCCAGCAGTTCCGCCACGCTCAGCTGGCGGATGCGGCCACAGGCGCGGGCCGCCGCGGTGAGCGGGATGGTGTCGGTGACGACGAGTTCGTCGAGCGCCGAGGCCGAGATGTTGTCGATGGCCGCGCCCGAGAGCACCGGGTGGGTGCAGTAGGCCACCACCTTCACCGCGCCGTGCTGCTTGAGCGCCGCCGCCGCCGCGCACAGGGTGCCGGCGGTATCGACGATGTCGTCCACCAGCACGCAGGTCTTGCCGCTGACATCGCCGATGATGTTCATCACCGTCGCCACGTTCGCCTTCGGGCGGCGCTTGTCGATGATCGCCAGGTCCGCGTCGTCCAGCCGCTTGGCGATCGCGCGGGCGCGCACCACGCCGCCGACGTCCGGCGAGACCACGATCAGGTTCTTGGTGCCCTGGCTGCGCCAGATGTCGGCCAGCAGCAGCGGCGAGGCGTAGACGTTGTCCACCGGGATGTCGAAGAAGGCCTGGATCTGTTCGGCGTGCAGGTCCACCGTCAGCACCCGGTCGGCGTCCACCGCGCTGAACATCTTGGCGGCGACCTTGGCGGTGATGGGCACCCGCGCCGAGCGCGGGCGGCGATCCTGGCGGGCGTAGCCGAAGTACGGCACTACCGCGGTGACGCTGGTGGCCGAGGCGCGCTTGAGCGCGTCGATCAGGGCCAGCAGTTCCATGAAATGTTCCGCGGTCGGCGCGCAGGTCGGCTGGATGACGAACACGTCCTGCCCACGGACGTTCTCCTCGATCTCGACCTGGACCTCGCCATCCGAGAATTTCCCGACCAGCGCCTTGCCCATCGGCACGCCGAGCTCGCGGCAGACGGCCTGCGCCAGCGGGCGGTTGGCATTGCCGCTGAAGACGAGGATGTTGTCGCTGCTCATGTGAAGCTTCCCGTCGGTGGTTCCGGATCGGCGGTGGCTGGGGCGGTAGGATTCGAACCTACGGATGCCGGGATCAAAACCCGGTGCCTTTGGCCACTTGGCGACGCCCCAAGTTTTCTTCAGCGGTGTTCTTCAACGCTTCAACCGCCTGCCGCGGCCCGGGCGCGGTCGAGCGCGTCGAGCAAGGGCGAGCGTCCCGCTCCCGCCACCACGCGGCTATGAAGGTCGGCGGGCAGCGAGGCCTGGGCCCGGCGTGCCGCCGATTCGGAACCGAAGCGGACGAAGCAGCCGCTGCCGGTGCCGGTCAGGCAGGCCTCGCCGTGCCGCGCCAACTCCTTCAGCGCGCGATCCACGGCGGGCTGCAGGCGGCGCACCACGGGCTCGAAGGCATTGCCGAGCACGGTGCCGGAAACGAAGTCGGCTATTGTCGCCGCGGGGGCATCGCGCGTCAAATCAGGGGCTTGGAACAAGGACCGGGTGGAGACGCCCACGCCGGGGAAGGCCAGCAGGTACCAGGCCGGCGGCAGGTCCAGCGGGGTGAGCCGTTCCCCCACGCCCTCCGCCCACGCGTTCTCGCCGCGCACGAACAGGGGTACGTCAGCGCCGAGGTGCAGGCCCAGTTCTGCCAGAGCGTCCACCCCGAGGCCGGTGCCCCAGAGGTGATCGAGCGCCACCAGCACGGTCGCCGCGTCCGACGAACCGCCTCCGAAGCCGCCGCCGAGGGGAATCGCCTTGTCGGCAGCCAGCAGTGCGCCGGTGCGCGCCCCGGTCGCCTGCCTGAGCAGCATCGCCGCGCGGACCAGCAAATCCTCGGATTCCGGCAGGTCCGCGGTATCCCCGCCGGATCGACCGATCCGGCCGGTTGGCTCCAGCTGGATGCGCACGGTGTCGCCCCAATCCAGCAGCTGGAAGACTGTCTGCAACGAGTGGTAACCATCCCGCCGGCGGCCGGTGATGCGCAGGAAGAGGTTGATCTTGGCGGGAGCCGGCCACGCCGACACTCCCGAAGCCGCGGCCGTCACGGCGTCGACCAGCGCTCGATCGCGAGGCGGACGGAAGATTCTTCGCGGCGAGCGAACAGCCGGGTAGGCAGCGGCGGCGTCCCGTCGCCCCAGGCGCGGTACTCGACGATCCAGCCGTCCTCGACCAGTACCGACGGCAGGCCCTGGGGCGAATACTCGACCGAGGCTTCGGCTGCCGACGCTCGCGCGCCGCGAACCCAAGCTCCCAGCGCTGCCACGGGTATCCGCCAGCCGGTTGACTCGAGCAACAAGGCCTCGGCGTCCGTTCCCTCGCGCACCCCGCCTTCCATGCCCTCGATGCGCGAGCGACCGGATTCACGGACCAGGCGCCAGGACTGGCGAGTGACGGGCGCGGACAGGGTGATGTCGAAATCCTCTCCGCGCTGCTTCCACTCGATGCGCGCATTGCCGGCGCGCCCGGCGTGGTCGATGGCCACGCGCCCGGCGAAGGACCACGCATTCTCGGCCTGGAGGCTCGCCTCGCGCGCGGCTTGGCTTTCGGCGCCGCCGCCGCTCGCCGGCCGGCTCGGCGCCTGTGCACAGGCCGCCAGGACCAGGGCGAGCCATGCCAGCCACAGTCCACGCAGGAGGAATTTGAGCAGGATCATCGGTAAGGGCACGTAGCCGGCATAAAATGGGCGCAGGATCCACCAGGACAGCCTGCGCCGCGAAAGCTTAACCGATCGCGCCCACCCGCCCATGCCCCTCATCGCCCTCGGCCTGAACCACCAGACTGCCCCGCTCGCCCTGCGCGAGAAGGTGGCGCTGGACGCGGCTGCCCTGCCCTCCGCGCTGGCATCGCTCGGCCAGTTGCCAGGCGTGGAAGAAGCCGCCTTGCTGTCCACCTGCAACCGCACCGAGGTCTATGCGCAGGTCGAGCCGGGGCGCGAAGCGGTGCTGGCCCACTGGCTGGCCGAGCACCACGGGCTCGATCCGGCGGCGCTCGAGGCCTACCTCTACCGACATGAGGAGGGCGACGCCGTGCGCCACCTGTTCCGGGTCGCCACTGGACTGGATTCGATGGTCCTGGGCGAGCCGCAGATCCTGGGCCAGGTGAAGGACGCCTGGCAGGCGGCGCGTGCCGCGCACAGCCTGCGCAATCCGCTCGACAGGTTGTTCCAGCAGACCTTCGCGGTGGCCAAGCGCGTCCGCACCGATACGCGCGTCGGCGCGCATCCTGTGTCGGTGGCCTTTGCCGCGGTGCGCCTGGCGCGGCAGGTGTTTGCCCGGCTCGAGGACGCGACGGTGCTGCTGGTCGGCGCCGGCGACACCATCGAGTTGGCCGCTCGCCACCTGGTCGAAGCCAAGGCGCAAAGACTGCTGGTCGCCAATCGCACGCTCGAGCACGCGCAGGCGCTCGCAAGCCGCCACGGCGGCGTCGCCCTGCCGTTGTCGGATCTCGCGCGCCACCTGCCCGAGGCCGACATCGTGATCACCGCGACCGCCAGCCGCACGCCGGTGCTCGACAAGGCGCAGGTCGGCGCCGCCCTGCGCCAGCGCCGCCACCGGCCGATGTTCCTGCTCGACCTGGCGGTGCCGCGCGACATCGCCGCCGACGTCGCCGACTTGACCGACGTCTACCTGTACACCGTGGACGACCTCGAGCAGGTCATCGAGAGCAACCGCGCCTCGCGCCGCGAGGCCGCCGAGCAGGCCGAGGCGATCATCGACTTGCAGGTGCAGCACTACCTGTCCTGGTGGCGCGCGCAAGGTCGCCAGGATGCGCTGAAGCAGTTGCGCGCCGACGGCGCGGCCGCGCGCGAGGCGGCGCTGGAGAAGGCGCGCGAGCAGCTCGAGGCCGGCGAGGATCCCGCGCAGGTGGTGCAGCGCCTGGCGCACCAGCTGACCAATCGCCTGCTGCACGGCCCCACCACCGCGTTGCGGCAAGCCGCGCTCGACGGCGATACCGACCTGCTGCGCGCGGCCGAGCGCCTGTTCCGGGGACCGGATGACTCCGAACCTGCAGCGTAAGCTCGAAGCCCTGGCGGAGCGGCACGAGGAGGTCGGCCACCTGCTGGCCGATCCCGCCGTGCTGGCCGACAACACGCGCTTCCGAACGCTGTCGCGGGAATTCTCGCAACTCGAGCCGGTGGTCGCGGCGCTTGGCGAGCACCGTCGCGTCGCCGCGGAACTCGATGCGGCCCGCGCGATGCGCGCCGATCCGGAAATGCGCGAACTGGCGGAGGCGGAGATCCCGCTGGCGGAATCGCGCTTGGCCGAGCTCGACGCCGAACTGGGCCTGCTGCTGATCCCACACGACCCGCGCGACGAAGGCAACGTGTTCCTGGAAGTGCGCGCCGGCACCGGCGGCGACGAGGCCGCGATCTTCGCCGGCGACCTGTTCCGCATGTACGCGCGCTACGCCGAGCGCCAGCGCTGGAGCGTGGAGGTGCAGTCCTCGAGCCCGGGCGAGCATGGCGGCTTCAAGGAGATCGTCGCGCGCATCGAAGGCCGCGGCGCCTATTCGAAGCTCAAGTTCGAATCCGGCACGCACCGCGTGCAACGCGTGCCCGAGACCGAGGCCCAGGGCCGCATCCACACCTCGGCCGCGACGGTGGCGATCCTCCCGGATTACGAAGAGGTCGAGGAGGTGGAAGTGAATCCGGCCGACCTGCGCATTGACACGTTCCGTTCGTCGGGCGCCGGCGGCCAGCACGTCAACAAGACCGAGTCGGCGATCCGCATCACTCACCTGCCGAGCGGCCTGGTGGTCGAGAACCAGACCGAGCGCTCGCAGCACGCCAACCGCGACAAGGCGATGAAGCGGCTCAAGGCGGCGCTGCTCGACGCGCAACGCGCCAAGGCCGAAGCAGCCACCGCGGCATCGCGCCGCCTGCAGGTCGGCAGCGGCGATCGCAGCCAGCGCATCCGCACCTACAACTTCCCGCAGGGGCGCATCACCGACCACC
>CBININ010000096.1:0-7930 GCA_966250755.1 uncultured Gammaproteobacteria bacterium
TCTGCAGGATGACCGGCTGGTCCTTGCCGAGCATCTCGCCCGAGGCGATGCGGAAGACGAGCGAATAGCCGATCTGGCCGGCGGCTCCGGTGACGGCGACGCGGACGGGGGATTTCATGCTGGAACTCCGATCTGTTGGGTATGTTGGATGAGGTCAGGCGAGCTCGGCGAAGAACTCGCGGAATCGGCGCAGGCCCTCGGGCAGCTGCGCCGTCGGGCAGGTGTACGAGATGCGCAGCGCGCGCGGCTCGCCGAAGGCCGAGCCCGGCACGCAGGCCACGCCCTTGGCCTCGAGCAGCGCATTGCACAGGTCCACGTCGTTGCCGATCAGCATGTCGCCGTGGCGCTTGCCGAACGCGCAGGACACGTCCGGGAACACGTAGAACGCGCCCTCGGGCTTCGGGCAGACGACGCCGGGGATCGAGTTCATCACCTCGAGTACCTGGTCGCGCTTGGCCTGGAACTCGGCGTTGCGCTGCACCGGAACGTCCTGCGGACCGGTCAACGCGGCGATGGCGGCGGCAGACACGACTTCCGGGATGTTGGTGATGTGGTTGGAGTTGAGCGTGGTGACGGCCTTGGCGACCGACTCCGGTCCGACCATGAAGCCGACGCGCCAACCGGGCATGCCGTAGGTCTTGGACAGCGAATCCACGAACACCATGCGATCGCGTAGCGTCGGCTGGCTGTGGCTGAAGTTGTGGTAGCCGATGCCGTCGAACACCATCCGGTTGTAGATGTCGTCGCAGACGATCCAGGTGTCAGGGTGCTTCACCAGCACCGCCGCCAGCGCCTCGATCTCGGCGCGGGTGTACACCATGCCGGTCGGGTTGTTGGGGTTGTTGAACAGGAAGATCTTCGGCTTCTGCGCCAGCGCGGCGTCGAGCTGCGCGGGCGTGAGCTTGTAGTTCTGGCTGGCCGGGCACGGCAACTCGAGGCGCCTGGCGTTCGAGATGTCGGCGATGTCGGCGTAGGTGGTCCAGTAGGGGACCGCGTAGGCGATGGTGTCGCCCTCGTCCAGCAACGCCTCGGCGAGGTTGTACAGCACGTGCTTGGCGCCGATGCCGGTCGAGCAGTTGGCGCGGGTGTAGCCGGTCAGGCCCACGCCCTCGAGGTGCTCGAGGAAGGCGTCGAGCAGCGCGTCGCTGCCGCGGTTGGAGCCGTACTGCCCGGAGTCCTTGTCCAGCGCCTCACGCGCCGCGGCGTACACGTGCGGGCCGGGCAGGAAATTCGGCACGCCGATCGAGAAACTGACGATGTCGCGGCCCGCGGCCTTGAGCGCCTTCGCCTTCTCGGCGACGGCCATGATGGCGCTGGGCTTGGCACGGCCCATGCGGCGGGCGAGCTGGGGCATGGTGGACCTCGGTCGGGCGGATTCAGCCCGGAATTCTACCATGCGGCCCGCCGCCGGGCCCCGCATCCTCAGGGCGAGAGGACGCGGTTCCAGTCGGCCACGCGGGCCGCCTGCGCGGCCAGCAGCGGGGCGGTGTCGCCGGCGATGCGCACGCTCTCGATCTTGTCGCCGCCCTTGATGGCATTGACCACCGCCTGGTCCTCGGCGCCGAGCACTTCGCCGAACACGGTGTGCTTGCCGTCGAGCCAGGGCGTGGCGACGTGGGTGATGAAGAACTGGCTGCCGTTGGTGCCCGGGCCGGCATTAGCCATGGACAGCATGCCGGGCTTGTCGTGGCGCAGGTCGGCGCGGGTCTCGTCCTCGAAGCGGTAGCCCGGGCCGCCGCGGCCGCTTCCCTCGGGGCAGCCGCCCTGGATCATGAAATCGGGGATGACGCGGTGGAAGCTCAGACCGTCGTAGAAGCCGCGCTGCACGAGGTTCACGAAGCTGGCGACGGTCACCGGCGTCTTGTCGGCGAACAGGCGGACGCGGATCGGGCCGCGGGAGGTGCTGAAGGTGGCGGTCAGGTCGCTCATGGGCGGCTCCGTCGGTGGCTGGACCCACAAGGATGCCACAACCGGGCGAAGGACCGGCCTTCGCGCTATACTGTCGGGCTTCCCAGACCGATCCGCGCCCGCTCGCCGGGCGCCTGCCGCCATGTCCATCGCCAAGCTCCGCAACGTCGCCATCGTCGCCCACGTCGACCACGGCAAGACCACCCTCGTCGACCAGCTGCTCAAGCAGTCGGGCACCTTCAGCGAGCGCACGGTCACCACCGAACGCATGATGGACAGCAACGACCTGGAGAAGGAACGCGGCATCACCATCCTTTCCAAGAACACCGCCATCCGCTGGACTTCGCCCGACGGCGAGGAATACCGCATCAACATCGTCGACACCCCGGGCCACGCCGACTTCGGCGGCGAGGTCGAGCGCGTGCTGTCCATGGTGGACTCGGTGCTGATCCTGGTGGACGCGATGGACGGCCCGATGCCGCAGACCCGTTTCGTCACCCAGAAGGCCTTCGCGATGGGCTTCAAGCCGATCGTGGTGGTCAACAAGGTCGACCGGCCGGGCGCGCGCCCGGGCTGGGTACTCGACCAGACCTTCGACCTGTTCGACCGCCTCGGCGCCTCCGACGAGCAGCTCGACTTCCACACCGTCTACGCCTCGGCACTCCACGGCTACGCCTCGCTGGACCCGGAGACCCGCTCCGGCGACATGACGCCGCTGTTCCAGGCCATCGTCGACCACGTGCCGCCGCCGCCGGTGGACCTGGAAGGCCCGTTCCAGATGCGCGTGACCTCGCTCAGCTACAGCAACTACGTCGGCATCATCGGCATCGGCCGCATCCAGCGCGGCAAGATCAAGGGCAATACCCCGGTCTCGGTCGTGGATCGCGAGGGCAAGGTGCGCAGCGGCAAGATCATGCAGGTGATGGGCTTCCTCGGACTGGAGCGCCTGGAAGTCGATGAGGCCAACGCCGGCGACATCATCGCCATCAGCGGCATCGAGAACCTCAGCATCTCCGACACCATCTGCGCCGTGGATGCGCCCGAGCAGCTGCCGGTGCTGACGGTGGACGAACCCACCATCAGCATGACGTTCCAGGTCAACAACTCGCCCTTCGCCGGCGTCAAGGATCGCAGCGGCGGCAAGTTCCTGACTTCGCGCCAGCTGCGCGACCGCCTGATGCGCGAGACCCTGCACAACGTGGCGCTGAAGGTGGAGGAGACTGACGACGCCGACAAGTTCAAGGTCAGCGGCCGCGGCGAGTTGCACCTGTCGATCCTGATCGAGACCATGCGCCGCGAAGGCTACGAGCTGGCCGTGTCGCGCCCCGAGGTCATCGTGAAGGTCATCGACGGCCAGAAGATGGAGCCCATCGAAAGCCTGGTGGTGGACCTGGAGGAGCAGTTCCAGGGCGGCGTCATGCAGCGCCTGGGCGAGCGCCGCGCCCAGCTGACCAACATGGAGCCGGACGGCAAGGGCCGCGTGCGCATCGACTTCATGATTCCCGCCCGTGGCCTGATCGGCTTCCAGACCGAGTTCCGCACCATCACGGCCGGCACCGGCCTGCTGTTCCACGTGTTCGACCACTTCGGCCCGCGCAGCGAAGGGGCAATTGCCGAACGCCAGAACGGCGTGATGATCTCCAACGGCACTGGTCCTTCGCCCGCCTACGCGCAGATGGCGATGCAGGAACGCGGCCGCCTGCTGATCGAGCCGGGCGAGGAGATCTACGAGGGCCAGATCGTCGGCATCCACTCCAAGGACAACGACCTGACGGTGAACGCGCTGCGCGGCAAGCAGCTCACCAACTTCCGCGCTTCGGGCAAGGATGACGACGAGGGCCTGATCCCGCCGATCAAGATGTCGCTCGAGCAGGCGCTGGAGTTCATCGAGGACGATGAACTGGTCGAGGTGACCCCGCTGGCGATCCGCCTGCGCAAGAAGCACCGCACCGAGAACGAGCGCAAGCAGGCCGCGCGCGGCTGAGGCTCGCGCGACGGGCGTTGCGATGCCCGCGGTGGGACGCGATACTCGAAGGGCCCGGCACAGCCGGGCCCTTTCGTTTCCAGCGCTGCCCCGGAGACCACCATGCGCCGCCTCGCCCTGCTGATCGCGATCGCCACCCTCGCCGCCTGCAAGCCGGCACCGACCCCTGCTCCCGCCGACACGACCAAGCTTGCGGCTGCCGCGCTCGACGTCGCCGAGTGGTCCGCCGTGGAAGCCAGGCGCAAGCTCGAGGCCGGCGAGATCGACTCGCACGCCCTGGTGCAGGCCTACCTGGATCGCATCGCGGCGGTGGACAAGGCCGGCCCCTCGCTCAACGCGGTGATCGAACTCAATCCGGATGCCTTGAAGGACGCCGACGCGCTCGACGCCGAGCGCAGGGCCGGCAAGCTGCGCGGCCCGCTGCACGGCCTGCCGGTGCTGCTCAAGGACAACATCGACGCGGTCGGCATGGCCAACTCCGCCGGTTCGCTGGCGCTGGCCGACCACCGCCCGAAGCAGGATGCCTTCCTGGTCGCGCGCCTGCGCGCCGCCGGCGCCGTCATCCTCGGCAAGACCAACCTGAGCGAGTGGGCGAACTTCCGCTCCACGCGTTCGACCTCCGGCTGGAGCTCGCGCGGCGGCCAGACCCGCAACCCCTACGTTCTCGATCGCAACCCTTGCGGTTCCAGCGCCGGCACCGGCACCGCCATCGCCGCCAGCCTGGCGAGCTTCGGCGTCGGCACCGAGACCGACGGCAGCATCCTCTGCCCTTCCTCCGTCGCCGGCCTGGTCGGCCTCAAGCCCACCGTGGGCCTGGTGAGCCGCAGCGGCATCATCCCGATCTCGATCAGCCAGGACACCGCCGGCCCGATGGCGCGCAACGTCGCCGACGCCGCGCTGCTGCTCGGCGCGATGGCCGGCGTGGACGAAGCCGATCCCGCCGGCCATGCCGCCGCGGGCAACATTCCCGAGGACTACTCGAGCTTCCTCAAGGCCGATGCCTTGAAGGGCAAGCGCTTCGGACTGCTGCGCCAGGCCATGGGCTACCACCCCGACGTCGATGCCGCGACGGAAGCCGCCGTCGCCGCGATCAAGGCTGCCGGCGGCGAAGTGGTGGATGTGAAGATCCCGACCTACGGCCAGTGGGACAAGCCCGAGTACGAAGTGCTGCTGTACGAATTCAAGGACGGGCTGAACAAGTACCTGCAGTCCTCGGGCGCGCCGCAGCCCTCGCTGCAGGCGCTCATCGACTGGAACAAGGCGAACGCCGCGAAGGCGATGCCCTGGTTCGGCCAGGAGATCTTCGAGCAGGCGCAGGCCAAGGGCCCGCTCACCGAACCCGCGTATCTCAAGGCGCGCGCCGACGCGCGCCGCTTGGCCGGTCAGGACGGCCTGATCGCCACGCTCGACAAGAACCAGCTCGACGCGGTGATCGCACCGGCGATGTCGCCGGCCTGGCCCACCGACCCCGTGCTTGCCGACCACTTCGTCGGCGCCGGCTACGGCGTGGCCGCGGTCGCCGGCACGCCGAGCATCACCGTGCCGATGGGCGACTCGCATGGCTTGCCGATCGGCCTGGCCTTCATGGGCCGCGCCTGGTCCGAGCCGGAGCTACTGGGCTTCGCTTACGCCTTCGAGCAGGCAACGCAGGCGCGCAAGCCGCCTCAGTACCTGACGACGCTGGGAGCGACAAAGTAGTCTCCGGGGCGCAGCACGCCAATCGGCAAGGGCGCGCCAGTCCGGCGCGCCAAGCGCCCCACCCCGACCCGGACCAGCCCCTCAGGCCTGCGCCGGCTTCGCCAGCCCGGCGTGCTTGCGCACGATCAGCATGGCGATCTCCAGAGACTGCTCGTAGTTGAGGCGTGGGTCCACGGTCGAGCGATAGGCGCGCTCGAGGTCCAGCTCGGTCAGCTCGCGCGCGCCGCCGAGGCACTCGGTGACGTTCTCGCCCGTCAGTTCAAGATGGACGCCGCCCAGGCGCGAGCCCAAGCCCGCGTGGATGTCGAAGCTTCGCTCGAGTTCCGCGCGGATATTCTCGAAGCGACGGGTCTTGAAGCCGTTCGACGTCGACTCGGTATTGCCGTGCATCGGATCACAGACCCACAACACGCGCTTGCCCTCGCGCTGCAGCGCCTGCACCAGCGGCGGCAGCTTCGCCTCGACCTTGTCCGCGCCCATGCGCTGGATGAAGCTCAGGCGGCCCGGCTCGTTGCCCGGGTTCAGCGCATCGGCGAGCTGCAGCAACTGGTCCGGCGTCACCGACGGACCGATCTTCACCGCCACCGGATTGCGGATGCCGCGGAAGTATTCGACGTGGGCGCCGTCCAGCGCCGCGGTGCGCATGCCGATCCACGGGAAGTGCGTGGCGAGGTTGAACCAGCCCCACTGCCGTGGAACCTGCCGCGTCAGCGCTTCCTCGTACGGCAGCAGCAGCGCTTCGTGCGAGGTGTAGAAATCGGCGCGGTTGAGGTTATGCAGCGCCTCGCCGGAGATCGTCTCCATGAAGCGCACGGCATCGCCTACCGCGTCCACCATCCGGTGGTAATCCTCCGACAGCGGCGAATGCCGAACCCAGCCCAGGTCCCAGTACTCCGGATGGTGCAGGTCGGCGAAGCCGCCATCGATCAGGGCGCGCACGAAGTTCATCGTCATCGCGGAGCGCGCGTGCCCCTTCACCATGCGGCGCGGATCGGCAGTGCGTTCCTCGACGGTGAAGCCCGGCTGGTTGATGAAATCGCCGCGGTAGCTCGGCAGGGTCACGCCATCGCGTGTTTCCACGTCGGCGGATCGCGGCTTGGCGTACTGGCCGGCGAAGCGGCCCACGCGTACCACCGGCAGCCGCAGCCCGTGTACCAGCACCAGGCTCATCTGCAGCAGAACTTTCAGCCGATTCGAGATCAGGCCGGACTCGCAGTCGCTGAAACTCTCGGCGCAGTCGCCTCCCTGCAGCAGGAAGCGACGACCCTCCTGGGCTTCGGCAACCTGCTTGCGCAGCGCCAGGATCTCCCAGGACGTCACCAGCGGCGGCAGCAGGCCAAGCTCGCGCTGCACCGACGCCAGCGCCTCCGCGTCAGGGTAGGTCGGCTGCTGCGTGGCGGGCCGCCCACGCCAGCTGGACGGGCTCCAGCCTTCGGGCACGGCCACGGGTTGCAGGTTGCGCTCGACCGGGCTCATCGGCGCTTGAACCCGGCGACCAGCGCGCCCGCGGCCAGCAGCACGAAGCACAGCAGCGTCCACTCCGGCATCGAGAAGCCGAGGAAGGTCCAGTCGACCTTGGCGCACTCGCCCGAACCCTGCAGGACCTTGCGCACCACGTCCGCCCAGCTTGGCAGCACCTCGATCATGTAGGACAAGCCCGGGCCGCATTCCGGCACCTTGTCGGGCGGCAGGTGCTGCAGCCAGACGTGGCGGCCGGCGATCGCCGCGCCGGTACCGGCGGCGAGGAAGGCCAGCAGGCCGTATACGCGACGGCCCCAGGCGGCGCGAGGCGCATGCAGTCCTCCGACCAGCCCGACCACGGCGGTCGCCGCCATGGCCACGCGCTGGAAGATGCACAGCGGGCAGGGCTCGAACAGCTGGCCGTACTGCGCGTAGACGGCGTAGGACAGCAGCGCCGCGCACACCGCGAAGCCGAACAGGAACTGGGCCCGGAAGCTCCAGGCAAGGGGATTGGCGTTCATGGGGAAACCTTAGCGCAGCCGCCGTCAATTCGGTAGCAAGGTCGAAAAAAAACCCCGGCAGGGGCCGGGGTTTTCATTGCGGCTTCGGCGGCGATTACTCGGCGCTGGTGGCCACGGCGGTCTGCGGGCGATCGACCAGCTCGACATAGGCCATCGGCGCATTGTCGCCCGGGCGGAAGCCGGCCTTCAGGATGCGCAGGTAGCCGCCGGGGCGGGCCTGGTAGCGCGGGCCCAGCTCGACGAACAGCTTGCCGACCGCTTCCTTGTCCCGCAGGCGGGACATCGCGAGGCGGCGGTTGGCGACGCCGTCGACCTTGCCGATGGTGATCAGCGGCTCGGCGACGCGGCGCAGTTCCTT
>CBININ010000097.1:0-7910 GCA_966250755.1 uncultured Gammaproteobacteria bacterium
TCCGGCGATCAGAAGTGGTCGATCGCTTCCTTGTACTTGATCAGCTCGCCGAGGGTGGAGCCGCTGCCGCTCTGGCACTTGAGCCGATAGGGGCGGGCGGCGGCGGTGTTGAAGCCATTGCTCTCGACTTCGATCAGGTAGCGGCCGTCGGCGCCGGAGTTGTAGTCGACCTTGTCGCCAAGGTAGACCTCGCCGAAGCCCTGGGTGTCGTTGCCGCCGGCCACCTCGGTGGTCGCATCGTTGCGCAGCAGGCGCCTCTCGAGGCCGTAGGTATTGAGCGCGCGCAGGCCGGTGGCGGTGTCGATGATTTCGCAGGCCACCCAGTCCGGATGGTGGAAGTAGACGACATGGGTGTTCTGCGCCAGGCTGCCGGCACCGACCTCGTAGGTACGGCCGTAGTCGGAGGTCGCGTTGATGTCACGGCTGACGTAGTCGCTCTGCGCCGCGATCGACGAGGGGCCCTGGCCGCCCGCATTGTCTTCCTGCTTGGCGATGCGGAAGTCGGCGCCGAAGCTGGTGTTGTCCTGCACGGTGCAGAACGCCATGATGCCCGGCTCGCCGGCGCCCAGGTTCTCGAACACTTCCATGCGTGCATTGATGTGGTTGCCGGCGGGCGCGCCCACCGAGTTGAACACGTCGAGCAGGCGGGTCAGCGTGCCGGGCACGATGTTGAGGTTGAGCGTGCTGCCCAGCACCGCGTTGGCGCTGCTGTAGACCGTGACCTGCACCGGCACGGTGGTCGTCGCCGGGCCGCTGTAGTCGTTCATCACGCCGATGAAGCAGTTGGTCTGGAACGCCGGGTTGCTGGCAGTGGCGGCTTCACGACGCAGGCCGGGCACGGTCGAGGTGGCGGAGGTGAATTCCTTGGCGGCGAAGGCTTCCACGGAGAAGCCGTTGCCCTGCGGGTTGGCCACGCGCGAGAAGCCGGAGTACGGCATGTTGGTCGAGTTGGTTTCGTAGGTGTAGAGGAAACCGAACTGCGAGCCGGCCGCCAGCGTGGGGCAGATGTCGCGCAGGGTGTTGAAGGTGCGGTCGCTGTCGCCGCTGATGGTGAAGGTCGGGCAGCTCAGCGCCAGGGTCTGCGAGCCGCCACCCGGAAAGTAGGTCGGGCTGACGTTGATCGTCGAGCCGTTCCGGTTGCGGAAGGTGAACTTCTGCGTGAAGCTGGCCGAGTCCACCACCACCGGGAAGACCTGGATCGTGTGGAAGCCGTCGGTGGTCTGGGCCTGGACGGCATGGCTGGTGAGGCCGGCGGCGCACAAACCGGCGGCGAGCGCCAATTTCTTGAACGTATTCACTGCTGTCTCCTGGTTGGGTGGCATCCGATGTCGCCGTCCCTGTCGCTTTCATCCCCGCGAAAGCCGGCCCTACATCTGGCATGGGGCAATCCCTATGGCGCTGGGTGCGCAGGATTGCTTGGCCCAAGGTAACGCGGCGTTGGCGACGGACCGGCCACGTTTTCCGGTGAAACCGCTTACCCGGTCGCGATGCGCTAGAGTTCGCTGAACCTGTTCAGGCCCCCCGACCGCCGCATGGCCGCCCCCGGCGCACCCGCCCCCCCGCCCACCGACCCGCGCTTCTACGGCGAGGACTACTACGCCACGCGCCTGCACGACCGGCACTGGTTCCGCAACAACGCCCGCAAGTTCCGCAGCCGTTGGGAGAACTGCCTGCGGCTTCTCGCACCGCAACAAGACCAGGTGCTGCTGGAGCTTGGCTGCGCCAGCGGCGAACACACCGTCCGCCTCGCGCCCATGGTGCGGCGCGCCGTCGGCCTGGATTTCTCGCCCGACGCGATCCGGCTGGCGCGCGAGCGCGCGGCGCGCGAGGGCAGCGCGGCGGAATTCGTGCAGGGCGACGTCGCCGACCTGGCCGCCTTCGCCGACGCCTCCGTGGACCGCGTGCTGGCGATGGACCTGGTCGAGCACGTGCCCGATACGGTGCTGGCGGCGATGCTTCGCGAGAGTTTCCGCGTGCTGCGGCCCGGTGGCCGGCTGGTGGTCTACACCCCCAGCGCCAGCCACTACGTCGAACGCATGAAGGCGGCCGACTTCATCCTGCGCCAGTTGCCCGGCCACATCGCGGTGCGCGACGGCGACGCCTACCTGCGCGCGTTGCGGGCGCAGCCCTGGGCGCGCGTGCGGCTGGACTACCTGCCGTCGAGCTACCCGCTGTTCGGCCTGCTCGATCGCCTGCTGGCGCGGGCGCCGGCTATCGGACCGTGGTTCCGCTTCCGTATCCTGTTCAGCGCCGACAAGCCGGGGAGCGCGGGGGCATGAAGCTGATCATCCAGGTGCCGTGCTTCAACGAGGCGGCGCAGCTGCCGGCCACGCTGGCGCAGCTGCCGCGCGCGGTCGCGGGTTTCGACGCGGTCGAGTGGCTGGTGGTGGACGACGGCTCCACCGACGACACCGCGGCGGTGGCGCGCGCGCACGGCGCCGACCACGTGGTTCGCTACGGCGACAATCGCGGCCTGGCCTTCGCCTTCGCCACCGGGCTGGAAGCCTGCTGCCGGCACGGCGCCGACGTCATCGCCAATGTCGACGCCGACAACCAGTACCGCATCGATGCGCTGCCGGCGCTGTGCGCGCCGGTGCGCGCGGGCGCGGCCGACATCGTGGTGGGCTGCCGGCCGATCCGCGAGATCGCCCATTTCTCCTTCGCCAAGAAGTGGCTGCAGCGGCTCGGCAGCGCGGTGGTGCGCGTGATCTCCGGCGCCGCCGTGGCCGACGCCACCAGCGGCTTCCGCGCCTATTCGCGGCGCGCCGCGCTCACGCTCAACGTGCACTCGCGCTACACCTACACGCTGGAAACCCTGGTGCAGGCGCGGCAGGCGCGGCTGGCGGTGGCCTGCGTGCCGGTCGGGGTGAACGCGCCGACCCGGCCTTCGCGGCTGATGCGCAGCACCAGCGAGTACCTGCGCCGTTCGCTGGCGACGATGCTGCGCGCCTTCGTCATCTATCGGCCCTTGCGCTTCTTCCTGGTGCCGGCCACCGTGCTGGGCGTGGGCGGCGTCGCGCTGGGCCTGCGCTTCCTGGTGAACTGGCTGGGCGACCACACCGCGGGCAATGTGCAATCGCTGATCCTTGCCGCCATCCTGATCGTGCTGTCCGGCCTGTGCGTGGCGATCGGGCTGATCGCCGACCTGCTGTCGGTCAACCGCCGCCTGCTCGAGGACCTGCAGGCGGCGCAGCGGCGCAAGGACTGGCAGGCGCCGTGACGCGCGGCGCCTGGCTGCTCACCCGGAAGCATCCGCCGAGCGTCGGCGGCATGCAGCAGCTGAGCCACCACCTGGCCACCGAACTCGCCGCGCGGCGGCCCGTCACCCTGTTGGCCTGGGGCCGCGGCCAATGGGGGCTGCCTTTCTTCATGCTGTGGTGCTTCGCGCGCCTGCTGCCCGCGCTCGCGCTCGGCCGGGTGTCGGTGCTGCACCTGGGCGATCCGGTGCTGGCGGCGTTGGCGGTGTTGCCGCGCTGGTTCGGGGTGCCGGTGGCGGTGACGGTGCACGGGCTGGACATCGAGCATCGCTCCTGGGCGTACCAGTCCTACCTGCGGCTGTTCTTCTGGCGTCGGCTGCAGGCTTACGTCTGCATCAGCCGGCACGTGCGCGACCTGATGCTCGCGCGCGGCGCCGATCCGGCCCAGCTGCTGGTGATTCCGGTCGGGATCGGCGCGCCCGCGTCGCCCGGCGACGAACCGCAGCTCGCGGCCGAGCTGTCGCGGGCCGCGCCGGTGCTGCTGGTGCTCGGCCGCCTCGTCGAACGCAAGGGCCTGCCCTGGTTCCTGCGCGAGGTGGCGCCGGCCTTCTTCGCGCGGCATCCGGCGGCCTGCCTGCTGATCGCCGGTGAGGGCCCGCTGCGCACCACGCTCGAGGCGGCGATCGCCGATGGCGGGCTGCAATCGCAGGTGCGCCTGCTCGGCGCCGTCAGCGAAGCGCGCAAGGCCTGGCTGCTGGCGCGCTGCGACCTGGTGCTGATGCCCAATATCGCGGTGGCCGGCGATGCCGAAGGCTTCGGCCTGGTCGCGCTGGAGGCCGGCCGCGCCGGCCGCTGGCCGCTGGTCGCCGACCTCGAGGGCCTGCGCGACGCCGTCACCGACGCATGCAACGGCCAGCGGCTGCCGCCGGGCGACGCCGCGGCGTGGAGCGAGGCGCTGGACGCGGCCTGCGCGGACTTGCCTGCCCTGCGGCGCAAGGGCGAGCTCGCGCGCGACTACGTGCTCGCGCGCTTCACGTGGCCGGCGATGGCCGCGAACTACGACCGCCTGCTGCGCACGCTCGAGGAAGGACGATGAGCGGCATGAATGTAAGGACTGCCTCGCGCTGGGTCGGCGCCGCGTTGGGCTTGGCAGTGTTCGCCTGGATGGTCCTGCAGCTGCTGCCCCAGCTCGGCCAGTTTTCCACCGCGTGGGAGCGCGTGGGCGCACTGGGCGTCACCGGCGCGTTTGTCGGTTTCTTCCTGGCGCAGGGCCTGTTTGCAATGTCGTGGCACCGCCTGCTGCATGCAGCGGGGGAGACGGGGGAGTTCAGCGGCGATGCTGCGCGCTGGGGCGTTAGCCTCGCCGGCAAATACTTCCCCGGCAAGGTCTGGCAGGCGGTGGCCCGTTACGGGCTCTACCATGGCGCCGAGCGCGGTGGACGGGTGGCGCCGGCCTTCCTGCGCGAGATGCTACTGGGCACCAGCGCCGCCATGGCCTGCGTCGCCTTCAGCGTCGGCGGAGCACGCGACAAGGCCGCATGGCTCGCCGGTGTCTTCG
The DNA here is from genome assembly GCA_966250755.1 of uncultured Gammaproteobacteria bacterium. Lineage (GTDB taxonomy): Bacteria > Pseudomonadota > Gammaproteobacteria > Xanthomonadales > Xanthomonadaceae > Arenimonas. Next base: position 4,756 of record CBININ010000097.1, read on the forward strand.
CCGCGGGCTCGCTGGCCTTGCTGCTGCTGGCCGCACCCGGAATCGGCATGCGGCTCTCCGCGCTGGCGGAGCGTTGGCTGCCTGGTCGCACCTGCATGGCCGACACGGGCTGGCGCACCGTGTTCGCAGCCTGGGGCTGGCAACTGCTCGGGTACCTGGCGCTGGGCCTGGGTTTCTTCTCGCTTGCCGGCGGCCTCGACTGGCCCGACCCCGCGTGGGCGCGGCTGGCCATCGGTGCTCTGTGCTTCGGCGGCCTGGCCGGCATCGCCGCCTTCTTCGTGCCGGCGGGCATCGGCGCACGTGAGGGGGCGATCGCCTGGTTCCTCGCGCCGACCGTCGGCATGGAGTCGGCGCTGATGCTGGCGGTGATGGCGCGCCTTTGGATCACCGTGGGTGAGCTGATGGTGGTCGCGACGGGCCTGGCCTGGCTGCAGCGCCACCCGCGCGCGGTGCCGGCGCCATGAGCTACGCCGCTGCCGATCGCCTGCACGATCGCGCCGGCCGTGCCCGGCGCGCGGCGCGCATCGCCCGCGTGCTGCAGGATCTCGGCGGCGCCGACCTGTCGCACGCGCGCCTGCTCGATGTCGGCGCCTCGCACGGCCTGATCAGCCTGGCGCTGGCGGAGCGCTGCGCCTTCGTCGCCGGCATCGACGTGGACCGCGCCGCCCTGCGCGCGGCGGCGGACGAGCCGCGCGATCCGGCGCGCGCCGGCTTCGCCCTGGCTTCCGGCATGGCGCTGCCCTTCGCCGACGCCAGCTTCGAGGTGGTGGTCTGCAACCATGTCTACGAACACGTGCCCGATCCGTTCCGGCTGATGGCCGAGATCGCGCGCGTGCTCAAGCCCGGCGGCCTGTGCTACTTCGCCGGCGGCCACCGCCTGCAACTGGTCGAGCCGCACCATCGCCTGCCGCTGCTGAGCTGGTTGCCGCGGCCGCTGGCCGATGCCTGGCTGCGCGCGCTCGGTCGCGGCCGGCAGTACGAAGAGCGCTTCCTGCCGCCCTGGCGCCTCACCGAACTGTTCGAGGATTTCGACACCCAGCGCAACGTCACCCCGGACCTGTTGCGCCAGTGCGCCCGCTTCGACCTCGGCCCGCGCTGGCTCGAACGCCTGTTCGCCGTGCTGCTGCCGCGGCCGCTGGCGCGCGCGGCGGCCGGGACCCTGCCGACGCATGTCTGGCTGCTCGGCAAGTAACGCGCGTGCGAACAAACGGTCATCGCCGGCGCGGTAGGATGCGCGCATGAAGCTGGCCATCCTCTCCCGCAACAGCAAGCTCTATTCGACCCAGCGCCTGGTCGCCGCCGCCCGCGAACGCGGCCACACCGTGCGCGTGCTCGACCCGCTACGCTGCTACATGAAGATCGGCCCCGGCCAGTTCCAGATGAACTACCAGGGCCGCAAGCTCGCCGGCTTCGACGTCGTCATCCCGCGCATTGGCGCCTCGGTCACCCGTTACGGCACCGCGGTGCTGCGCCAGTTCGAACTCATGGGCACCTGGTCGCCGAATTCCTCGGACGCGATCCTGCGCGCCCGCGACAAGCTGCGCTGCCACCAGATGCTGGCGGGCGAGGGCATCGGCCTGCCGACCACGGTGTTCGGCGACAACCCCGACGACACCGCCGACCTGCTGGGATTGCTCGGCGACCCGCCGCACGTCATCAAGCTGATCGAGGGCTCGCAGGGCAACGGCGTGGTGCTGGCGTCCACGCTGCCGGCCTCGCGCAGCGTCATCGAGGCCTTCCGCGGCCTGTATGCGAACTTCCTGGTGCAGGAGTTCGTCGCCGAGGCCGCGGGCGCCGACCTGCGCTGCTTCGTGGTCGGCGATCGCGTGGTCGCCGCGATGCGTCGCCAGGCCGAACCGGGCGAATTCCGTTCCAACCTGCATCGTGGCGGACAGGCGAGCGCGGTGCAGATCGACGCGCTCGAACGCGACACCGCCTTGCGCGCCGCGCGCGTGATGGGACTGGAAATCGCGGGCGTGGACCTGATCCGTTCCGCGCGTGGACCGCTGGTGCTGGAGGTCAATTCCAGCCCCGGCCTGGAGGGCATCGAAGCCGCCTCCGGGGTGGACGTGGCCGGGGCCATCGTCGATCACCTGGCTTCGAGGGCCCCGGCCCGACCCCCTGCAAAACCCCGCAAACGGGCCGCCAAGCCCCCCTCCCGGACGCCCGCTACCCCCCATCCGGGGGCCCCAACGAGCCGCCGGTCCGCAGAATCAAAAAATAGTCGGAAGCGGGCCTCCGTTTAACGGATTTTTTACTTCTGGATGCCTAGGCTGGTCGGGCCAGATCGAAGGGGTCCTCCTCGTGGACCCCCGGGAAACGGCAATCGGGACTTTCTGAAGCACTTCGACCCGGACATGGCGCCGCTGGCGCCGGTCCGGGTCTTTTTATTGCGCGACGCCTTCGCATTCGCGCGCATCCTGGCCTTGGGAACGGCGCACGCGAGCATCGCGCCCGCTGCCCCAACCGGCGGCAACGCGATCCGATCGCGCCGATGCCGGAACCCTGCCGCTCTGGCAGAATCCAAGTCAGTTCCTCCGCACCGTTCCTGGAGCAGCCCCCGATGCGAATCCTGGTGGTCGAAGACAACCGCGACATCGCCGCCAACCTGGGCGATTACCTGGAAGAGCGTGGCCACACGGTCGACTATGCCGCCGACGGCGTCACCGGCCTGCACCTGGCGGTGGTCAACAACTTCGACGCCATCGTGCTCGACCTCAACCTGCCGGGCATGGACGGCATCGAGGTCTGCCGCAAGCTGCGCAGCGAGGCGCGCAAGCAGACCCCGGTGCTGATGCTCACCGCCCGCGACTCGCTCGACAGCAAGCTGTCGGGTTTCGATTCCGGCGCCGACGACTACCTGGTCAAGCCCTTCGCCCTGCAGGAGGTGGAGGCGCGCCTGAGCGTGCTCGCCCGTCGCGGCAAGGCCGCGCAGCCGCGCGTGCTCGAGGTCGCCGACCTGGAATACAACCTCGACACCCTCGAGGTGCGCCGCGCCGGCAAGCTGCTGCAGCTCAACCCGACCGCGCTCAAGATCCTGCAGGCGCTGATGGAGGCCTCGCCGGCGGTGGTACCGCGCATGGACCTGGAGACCCGGGTCTGGGGCGAGGAACTGCCGGACTCCGACTCGCTGCGCGTGCACATCCACGGCCTGC
>CBININ010000098.1:0-7873 GCA_966250755.1 uncultured Gammaproteobacteria bacterium
GGCAAGCTCGGCGGCGCCGAGTTGAACTTCTCCTCCGACGTGGACCTGATCTACGCCTGCCCCGACGGCCTGGCCGCGGCGAGCGATGGCGTGCGCGCGCTCGATGCCGAAGCCTGGCTGACGCGGGTCGGGCAGCGCCTGGCCCAGCTGCTGGGCGAAGTGACGGCGGAGGGTTTCTGCCATCGGGTGGATTTGCGGCTGCGGCCCTTCGGCGCCTCCGGCCGGCTGGTGCTCGGCTTCACCGCGATGGAGCAGTACTACCAGCGCGAAGGCCGTGACTGGGAGCGCTACGCCTGGGTCAAGGCGCGACCGGTCGCCGGCGACGTCGCCGCCGGCGAGCGCCTGCTCGCCGCACTGCAGCCCTTCGTCTACCGGCGCTACCTCGACTACACCGCGCTCGACGGCCTGCGCGGCATGAAGGCGCTGGTGGATGCCGAGGTGCAGCGGCGCGAGATGGCCGACAACCTCAAGCTCGGGCCGGGCGGCATCCGCGAGATCGAGTTCCTGGTGCAGGCGCTCCAGCTGATCCGCGGCGGCCGCGAGCCGGCGCTGCGGGTGCGCGGCCTGCTGCCCGCCTTGCAGGCGCTGGCCGCCGCCGGCCACCTGCCGGCGGCGACCGCCGATGAACTGGCGCAGGCCTACCGCTTCCTGCGCCGCGCCGAGAACCGCGTGCAGATGCTGGCGGACCAGCAGGTGCACGCGTTGCCGGACATGCCGCTGGCGCGCGAACGCATCGCGCGCGGCCTGGGCTTTGCCGACGAAGCCGCATTCCGACGCGAACTCGACGTCCATCGCGACCGCGTCGCCCGCGCCTTCGCCGACCTGCTGCAGGCACGCCGGCGCCGCGCCGAGGTCTCGGAGCTGGCGCGCTATTGGCGCGGACTGCCCGACGAAGGCGACGCGGCCGCGCTGGCCGATGCCGGTTTCATGGAAGCCGAGGCGCACCACGCGCGCCTGCGCGATTTCGCCCGCACACCGGCGGTGCGCGGGTTGTCGGAGGCCGCGAGGCTGAGGCTCGACCAGGTGCTGCCCGCGCTGCTGGAAGCCGCCGCCGCCAGCCGCGCCCCCGACGCCGCCTTGCCCCGCGGCCTCGCCCTGCTGCAGGCGATCGCGCGGCGGCCGAGCTATCTCGCCTTGTTGGACGAACAACCCGCGGCGCTGGCGCGGCTGGTGGACGTGACCGCGCGCAGCGCGTTGCTGTCCGAGCGGCTCGCCGCGCACCCGCTGCTGCTCGACGAACTGCTCGACAGCCGCGCCGCCGGCGCCGTGCCCGACGAAGCCGACCTGCTGGCGCAGGTGCGCGCCCAGGCCGCGGCGGCCGCCGCGCTCGATGTCGAGTCGGCGCGGGTCATGCTCAACGAACTGCGGCAGAGCCTGTCGTTCCGCGTCGCGCTGGCGACCCTGGCGCAGCGCCAGCCCGCGCTCGCCGGCGCGCGACAGCTGGCGGCGCTGGCCGACGGCCTGCTGGAAGCGACGCTGGCGCTGGCGCGCCGCGAGATCGAGTCGGCGCACGGCCGCATCGCCGGCGCGGGTTTCGCGGTGATCGCCTATGGAAGCGTCGGCGGCCGCGAGCTCGGGTTCGATTCCGACCTCGACCTCGTGTTCCTGCACGATGCCGACGGCGAGGCGACTTCGGACGGGCCGCGCCCGCTCGACGTGCCGCGTTACTTCGCGCGCCTGGCGCAGAAGCTGGTGGCGCTGCTGGGCACGGTCACCGGCGCGGGTCGCCTTTACGAAGTGGACGTGCGCTTGCGGCCCGACGGCGCCAAGGGCGTGCTGGTATCGAGCACGCGCAGCTTCGGGGACTACCAGCGCCAGCGCGCCTGGACCTGGGAACAGCAGGCCCTGGTGCGGGCACGCGCGGCCGCCGGCGATACCGCGGTGTGCGTGCGCTTCGAGGCGATTCGCCGCGAAATCCTGCAGCGCGAGCGCGAGCCGCTGGCGCTGCGCGGCGAGGTGGTGGCGATGCGCCGACGCATGCGCGAGGAACTCGACCGCAGCCAACCGCCACGCTTCGACCTCAAGCAGGGCGAAGGCGGCCTGGTGGACCTGGAATTCCTGTTGCAGGCGCAGGTGCTGGCGCACGCGGCGCAGGTGCCGGCGCTGTGCGAACCGCGCGACACGCCCGCGCTGCTGCGCGGGCTGGTGGCGGCCGGCGTGGTCGCGAGCGACGCGGGGGATGCCCTGCTGGCCGCGCATGCCGCCCTGCTTGCGCGCGGCCTCGACTGCACGCTCGATCGCCGCCCGCGGATCGTCGAGGAAGACGAGGCCGTGGCCGCGGCGCGGGCGGTGGTGCGCACGGCCTGCCGCCAGGCCGGCCTGGATTTCACGGCAGGCGAAGGCGCTGCCTGACCAGCTCGGCGATGCGCGCGGTCTCGCGCAGCGGCTCGATGTCGCAGGCGGGCCAAGCCGCATCGAAGGCGCGGGCGCGGCCGCGCTGCAGCAGGTCGGCGACGAAGCGGCCGACGCGGCCGCTGGCGCGCGCGGCGCCGATCACGTAGACCGGCGCGGCGGTGGCGCAGGCTTCCGACAGCAGGTTGCTGGAGTCGGCGGTCACCAGCAGGCGATGCGACCAGCCGAGCAGCGCGGCGTAGGGATTCTCGCCGTCCTCATCGCCGAACCAGTGGCGCAGGCCCTGGGCGCGGCAGCGCGCGCGCAGGGCACGCACCCAGTCCGGCGGCGTGCGGCCCGAGCCGCAGACGAACACGCTGCCACCCTGGCGCACGCGCACGGCGTCAAGCCCGTCGAGCGCCGCATCCACGTCGGCCAGCGTCACCGGCGTCGCAGCCGTGGGACCGCCGAGAAGCACCGCGGTGCGCGGCGTGGCGAGGCGGCCGAGGTCCGGGCGGGCGTCGCGCGCGGCGGCCAGCCAGGCCTCGTCCACCGGATTGAGGCTGCCGGCGAGCGTGAGCACGTTGGCGCCGGCGAGCTGGTCGTGGGCCGGTGCGATCACCAGGTCCCAGAAGCGCGTCGGCAAGCGCGGATCGAGGATCTGCACCGCCGCCGCGCCGCGGATCTTCAGCAGCCGAGTGGCGAGCCCTGCCTGCCGCCCGCAGCCGATGGCCAGGCGGGGTGGCGGCAGGCGTAGCGCGCGCAGGAAATCGGCGCCCAACAGGGCGCCCGCGCCGGGGAAATGCCGGGGCGCCAACCAGCGCGCGGGCCCCGAGGGCCGCAGCACGATCTCGCGGGGTAACCGGCCGAGCGCGGTGGCCAACGCCATGGCCTGCCGACGGTTGCCGGCGGCGCCGTCGTGCAGCACCCAGCAGTCGGGGGTGGACGCGATCGGGTCGGCGGGCGGGTGCACGCGGCGAGCTTAGCAGTCCACGCCGCCGCCACCGCAAACCTGCGACTATTGGGGTTTCGCCATCCTCCGGAGTGATCATGAAGCGCCCGTTGTTGACCGGCCTGCTGGCCCTGGCCTCGGCCCTGCCCGCCGCCGCCGCGGTCTACGAGATCGACGCCCGCCACACCCAGGTCTTCTTCACCTACACCCACAACGGCTACTCGCACCTGCGCGGGCGCCTCAACGAGGTCAGCGGGACTTTCGATTTCGACCCCGCCGACCCGGCGAAATCCTCGATCGAGGTGCAACTGCCGCTGTCGAGCCTGAGCACCGGCGTGCCCAAGCTCGACGCCCACCTGCAGAGCGCCGACTTCTTCGACGCCGCGCAGTTCCCGACCGCCTCGTTCAAGAGCACTGGCGTCAGCGTGAAGGCGAAGGACCGGCTGGTCGTCGCCGGCGAACTGACCCTCAAGGGCGTGACGCGGCCGGTGGTGTTCGAGGTCACCGTCAACTCCACCGCGCCGAGCGCCTTCAGCAAGATGCCGGCGGCCGGCTTCGACGCCCACGCCGTGATCAAGCGCTCGGACTTCGGCGTGGACGGGATGCTGGGCGCGGTGCCCGACGAAGTGGCGATCGACATCAGCATGGAAGCCCGGGTGCCGAAGCCGGCCGGGCCGGCGGCGGCGAACTAGGCCTGTGCGCCGCGAACGGCCGGGGTAAAATGCCGGCCTGTCCCCGAGGATGCCGCCATGTCCAGCCCCGAACCCCTGCCGGCGAATACCGAGCGTCGCTACACGGTGACGCGCGCGGAGCTGCCGCTGTGCTGCCCGACGCCGGCGATGGCCTTGTGGAATTCGCATCCGCGGGTCTACCTGCCGATCGAGGCCACCGGCTCGGCGCGCTGCCCGTACTGCGGCGCCGTCTTCACCCTCGCCGACTGATCGCCCCGCGCGGTCCATGCACCGCCTGACCGTCCTGCAGCTGTTGCCGGCCCTCGGCAACGGCGGCGTCGAGCGCGCCACCCTGGAAATCGCCGACGCGCTGGTGTGCGGTGGCCATCGCGCGATCGTGGTGAGCGCCGGCGGTCGCATGCTTCCCGCGCTGCTGGCGACGGGCAGCGAGCACGTCGCCCTCGACATCGGCGAGAAGCACCCCCGGGTACTGGGCACCGTGCGGCCCCTGCGCGAGCTGATCGCTCGCGAGCGTCCGGACATCGTGCACGTGCGCTCACGCCTTCCGGCCTGGATCCTGCAGCGGGCGCTGCGCGGCCTTCCGCAGCCGCCGCGGGTCGTCAGCACCGTGCACGGCCTGAATTCGCCCGGTTGGTATTCCGGCGTGATGACGCGCGCCGATCGCGTCATCTGTGTGTCGGAGACCGTGCGCGCCCACGTGCTGGCGCAGTGGCCGCACACGCCACCGGATCGGCTCGTGGTGATCGAACGCGGCATCGATGCCGCGCGCTTCCCGCGCCAGCCGCTGCGCGCGCGGGACGGCGCGCCGCCGCGATTGCTGCTGCCCGGCCGCGGCACGCGCCTGAAGGGCCATGCCGAGGCGCTGCGCCTGCTGGCCGCCCTGCACGCGTCCCATTGCCCCGCGACGCTGGACCTGCCCGGCAGCCGCGAGCCCGGGCGCGAGCGCTACCTCGCCGAACTCGAAGCGCGTGCACGCGAACTCGGCCTCGCCGATGCCGTACGCTTCCTGCCGCCGCGCGAGGACATGGCCGCCGTGTATCGCGACTGCGACCTCGTGCTGCAACTGTCCACCCAGCCCGAGGCCTTCGGCCGCACCGTGATCGAGGCGCTGGCCTGCGGCCGTCCGGTGGTCGGCTGGGACCTCGGCGGCGTGGGCGAATCCCTGCGTCGCCACTTTCCCGCGGGGCGGGTGCCGCCGGGCGACCACGCCGCGTTGCGTGACACTACACTGTCGTTGCTGGCCGTCCCCGCGAGCATCCCCCCGATCCTCGCGCCGACGCTCGCCGAGATGCAGGCGAACACGCTGAAGGTCTATGAATCCATCGTCGCTTGAGTCGCCGGGCTTCCGCTGGACCCCCTATGTCGTGCTTGCCTTCGTCGCGCTGTGGCCCACCGTCGGCCCGGCCGAGGCCGTGCTCAGCCTCGGCGCGCTGGCCAGCCTGGCGATCCTGGCGCTGCGGCGCTTCCGCCACGGCACCGCGCTGCTCAGCCGCGAGGCCTGGGCGCTGATCACCGCGCTGTTCTTCTGTTACTGGTTGCCGGAGGCCTTCTCCGCCCTTGACGCGGTGGACGCCCGCCGCGCCTGGCGCGAAGTCTTGCTGGACCTGCGTTACCTGCCCTTCCTGTGGCTGGTCGGCATCGCGGTGGCGACCGCGCCGGGGCGGCGCATCGTCTTCACCGGGCTCGGGGTGATCGCGGGCCTGTGGGCGGTGGACGCGGCGGTGCAGGCGACCACAGGCTGGAGCCTGGGCGGCGCCAATTCCTCGGACCGTTTGAGCGGGATCTTCGGCGCCGGCAACCTCAAGCTCGGGCTGGTGCTGGCGACCCTGTCGCCGTTCGCGCTCGACGCGGCGGCGCGGCGCTTCCACGCCAGCGGCTGGCTGGCGATGGCGATGCTGCTGGGCACGGTGATCCTGCTGGCCGGCTCGCGCGCCTCCTGGCTGGTGTTCGCGCTGGTGCTGCTGGGCAGTGGCTGGCATCGGCTCGGCTGGAAGCGGCTGGCGGTGTCGCTGGTGGGCGGTCTTGCGATCGCGGCTGCATTGGCGATGGCGTTCTCGCCCCAGTTCGGCAGCCGCATCGAGCGCAGCCTGGCGGTGCTCAGCGGCGATCGCGCCGGTCTCGACGAGGCCTTGTCGGGACGGATGAGCATCTGGCACGCCGCCGCGGGCATGATCGCGGATCATCCGCTCAACGGCGTCGGCGTGCGCGGCTTCCGCGATGCCTACCCGCAATACGCGGCGGCCGATGATTTCTGGCTGGCGCACGGGCAGCAGGGCGCCCTGCATGCGCACCAGATCGTGCTCGAAGTGCTGGCCGAAACGGGCGCGATCGGCCTGCTGCTCTGGTTGATGGGGGCGGCGCTGGCGTGGCGGGCGTGGCGCTGGGCGCTGCCGGCGGCACGCCGTCGCGCGGTGGTGCCCGGGCTGGCGCTGGCGGTGACCGCGTTCCCGCTCAACACCAGCCTGGCCTTCTATTCGACCTTCTGGGGCGGCGCCTTCCTGCTCCTGCTGGCCTTGTTCGCCGGCGCCTTGTTCGCGTTGCAGGACGATGAGCCGGCCGCCGCTTAGTGCCGTCGTCACCACCTTCGACAACGCCGGCACGCTCGAGGCCTGCTTGGCGAGCCTGGCGTTTTGCGAGGATCGGGTGGTGCTGGATTCCGGCTCGGGCGATGCGACGCGCGAGATCGCCGAGCGCCACGGCGCGCGCGTGTTCGTCGAGCCCTTCAAGGGTTACGGGCCGCAGAAGCAGTCGGCGGTGGACAAGGCCGCGCACGACTGGGTCCTGCTGCTGGACGCCGACGAGGAGATGACGGCCACGGGCCGCGCGCGCATCGAACACGAACTGGCCGCCCCGCGCGCCGACGGCTACCGGCTGGCGCGGCGCGAGTGGCTGTTCTGGCGCTGGCCGCACCGCTGGACCCGGCCGACCTGGCAGCTGCGCTTGTTTCGCCGCAGCCGTGGCGCGCTCAACGACGTGCCGGTGCATGCCGCGCCGGAAGTGCGCGGCCGCGTGCGCGACCTGTTCGCCGAGTTCCTGCACCACGGCGAAGCGGAACTGGCCGTGCGGGTGGACAAGATCAACCGCTATTCCAGCGGGCTTGCCGCGCGCAAGGCGGGCCGGCCGCAGCCGCTGGCCTGGGTGTTCCTCACCTTGTATCCGTCGTGGACTTTCCTGCGCATGTACCTGGGCAAGCGCTATGTCTTCAGCGGCGCGGCGGGCTTCCTGGCGGCGCGCACGCAGGCCTTCTACGCCTTCCTGCGTTACGCCAAGGCCTACGAGGCCCGGCGCAAGGCGCGTTGATGCCCTGCTTCGCGCTGGCGCCGATGGTGTGGATGGCCAAGGCGCTGGTGCGCCTGCCGCCCGCGCTGTTGCTCGGCCTGTCGCGCGCGCTCGCATTGTCGGCGGCGCCGCTGCTCGCGCGCCGGCGCCGGATCATCGCCGCCAACCTGGCGCTGTGCTTCCCCGGGCTCGGTGCGTCCGCGCGGGCGCGATTGCAGCGTGACACCCTCGCCGAGACGATCATGGGCGTGTTCGAGTTGTTGCGCGCCTGGTACGCGCCGGCGTGGCGGCTGCGCGATGCCGCCGAGGTCACCGGCCTGGGGCACCTGCGCGCGGCGCTGGCGGATGGCCGCGGCGTGCTGCTGTTCACCGGCCACTTCACCCAGAGCGAGCTGGCCTCGCGCCTGCTGTCGGACGCTCTGGGGCGGCGCGTGCGCGGCGTCGTGCGCCGTCACAACCAGCCTTGCGTGGAAGCCGAATTCGAGCGCGCGCGCCGGCGCGTGTTCGCGCCCACCCTGGCCAAGAAGGACGTGCGCGGCCTGCTGCGTGCGCTGCAGGCGGGCGAGGTGGTGGTGTATTCGGCCGACCAGGACTTCAGCTACGCGCATGCCTTCGTGCC
>CBININ010000099.1:0-7846 GCA_966250755.1 uncultured Gammaproteobacteria bacterium
GCACCAGGCCGCCGATCGGGTCGCAGGTCAGGCCCAGGTTGTGCTCCATGCCGATCTCCGCCGCGTTCTCGATCTGCCCGACCGACCCGCCCAGTGCCGCCGTCAGTCCGCCCGCCGCCATCGAGCAGGCGACGCCGACCTCGCCCTGGCAACCGACCTCGGCGCCGGAGATCGAGGCGTTTTCCTTGTAGAGGATGCCGATCGCGCCCGCGGTGAGCAGGAAGTCGAGCACGCCCTGTTCGGTCGCGCCCGGGCAGAAGCGATGGTAGTAGTGCAGCACCGCCGGGATGATGCCGGCGGCGCCATTGGTCGGGGCGGTGACGACGCGGCCGCCGGCGGCGTTCTCCTCGTTCACCGCCAGCGCGTAGAGGTTGACCCAGTCGAGCACGGTCAGCGGGTCCTTCATCGCCGCCTCGGGACGGGAGGCCAGGTCCTGGTGCATGGCCGGCGCGCGCCGCGCCACCTTCAGGCCGCCGGGCAGCACGCCGTCGTGGCGGATGCCGCGGGCCACGCAGTCCTGCATCGCGTTCCAGATCTCCAGCAGGCCGGCACGGGTCTCGGCCTCGGGCCGCCACACCGCCTCGTTGGCGCGCATCACGCCGGCGATGGTCAGGCCGGTGGCCTGGCAGATCGCGAGCAGTTCGTCGCCGCTGTGGAAGGCGTGCGGCAGCGCGGTCATGTCGGCGACGATGCGATCCTCCGCCGCCTCGTCCTGGTTGACCACGAAGCCGCCGCCGACCGAGTAGTACTCGCGCACGGCGAGCTCGCGGCCATCGCCGGTGAAGGCGGTGAAGCGCATGCCGTTGCTGTGGAAAGGCAGCTTCTGCCGCTTGTTGAAGACCAGGTCGTACTTCTCGTCGAAGCCGATCGGATGGCGGCCACCCAGCAGCAGCCGCTTCTCGCCGCGGATGCGCGCCAGCGCCGGCGGGATGATGTCGGGGTCGATCAGGTTGGGCCAGTGGCCTTCCAGGCCCATCAGCACGGCCTTGTCGCTGCCGTGGCCGCGGCCGGTCAGCGCCAGGGAACCGAACAGTTCCACGCGGATGCGCGCGCACTGCGCCAGCTGCCCCGCCTCCTCGAGCCAATGGCCGACGAACCGCGCCGCGGCGCGCATGGGGCCGACGGTATGCGAGGACGAGGGCCCGATGCCGATCTTGAACAGGTCGAAGACGCTGACGGCCATATACACTTCATGCGGGGCTGGATCCCCATTCTAGCCCCGCGGCCGGCCGCTGGCCCGCGCCGCTTGCCGATCCGGCGGCGTAGGAATGAACGAAATCCCCTGATGAATCTGACCCTGTTCCAGCGTGACGAATGTCCCCTCTGCGACGAGGCCCACCTCGTGCTGCTGGCCGCCGGCGTCGACGACTTCGACCCCATCTGGATCGACGGCGACCTCGGGCTGGAGGCGCTCTACGGCGATCGCGTGCCGGTGCTACGGCGTGAAGACAGTGGCCTGGAGCTGGGCTGGCCCTTCGACGCGGGCCAGGTGAGGCGCTTCCTGGCCTGAGTCGCGTCAGGGCTTCGCGGGTTGGGGGATCGGCTTCGGTGCCGGCTTGAGTGCCGGCTTCGGCGCTGCAACGGGCGCCTTCGCGGCAGGGGCCGGCAGCAGCGGCACCCGCGTCGTCACCTTCACCTGCTCGCCGATCTCGCTGCCGAACTCGCCGCCGCCCAGGCCGAAGTCGCGGCGCTTGAGCTGCGCTTCGCCCGCCAGCACGGGGCGGGCGCCGGCGGTCCAGGTGAAGGCCAGGGTGACGGGCCTGCTCACCCCGCGCAGGCTCAGCTGCCCGTCGATGGCGTAGCGGCCCCCGCCCAGCGAACGCGCCTTCCGCGCCTGGAAGCGCGCCTGCGGGGTGCGTGCCACCGCGAAGAAGTCCGGGCCGCGCAACAGGGTGTCGCCGTCGTCCACGCCGGTGGCCACGCTGGCCAGGTCGATGGCGACGTCGAAGCGCGCGGCTTCCGGCTGCGCGGGATCGAAACGGATGGCGGGCGTGAAGCGCGCGAACTTGCCCTCCACCGTCTCACCCTGGAACTCGACCGAGAAGCCGAGCGTGGCGCCAGGCGCGGCGACATAGTCGGCCGCCCCGGCGGAGCCGGGCAGCGTGAGCAGGGCAAGCAGCATCGCACGCATCGTCTACTCCGGATCCCGGCGACGGCCGAGCATGCGCGTGAGCGTGGCATCGCGCAGGTGAAGGTGGTGCCAGAGCGCGGCGGCGACGTGCAGCACCACCAGTGCGGCGAGGGTGTAGAACAGCGCTTCGTGGCGTTCGCGCGCGATCGCCTTGAGCGCGGCGTCGGCGCCGCCGAGCGGCGGCAGCGCGACCAGCCCGAACCAGCGCAGCGGAAAGCCCGCCGTCGAGTTGTACCACCAGCCCGACAGCGGCACGAGCAGCAGCAGCACGTACAGGCCGGCGTGCGAGGCGAGCGCGGCGAGCCGCTGCCAACCCGGGCCGGGCAGCATCGCCGGGCGCCGGCCGACCAGCAGCCAGGCAATGCGCAGCGCGGTCAGTCCCAGCACCGTCAACCCGAGGCTCTTGTGCAGCGCATACACCTTCAGCTTGAACAGGGACGGATCGAGCCCGGTCATCCACAGTCCCAGGCCCGCCATCGCGACCACCAGCAGGGCGGTGGTCCAGTGCAGGGCCAGGCTCACGAGGCCCCAGCCGTTCGCGTCATTGCGCAGGCGCATCGTCGCCTCCGCGTTGCGCCTCGACCTCGATGATCAGCGTCACCTCGTCGCCGACGACGGACTTCCAGGCATCCATGCCGAAGTCGCTGCGCCTGAGCGTACCGGTGGCCGAAAAACCGGCGGTGCGCCTGAAGGTGAGCGGGTGGCGCCTGAGCGCATTGAGGGTGACCTCGAGCGTCACCGGTCGGGTCACGCCGTGCAGGGTCAGGTCGCCGGTGACGTGCGCGTGGGTGGCATCCACGGGCTCCACGCGCGTGGACACGAAGCGTGCCTCGGGGAACTTCGCGACGTCGAAGAAGCTTCGATCGAGGATGCGCTGCTGCCAGTCGCCGTCACCGAGATCGAGCGTCGCGATCGGAATGCGTGCTTCCAGCGTGGCGGTCGACCAGTCCGCCTCGTCGAAGGCGAGTTCACCCTGCACCTGCGAGAAGCTGGCGATCGGTCGCGAGAACCCCGCATGGCTGACCTGGAAGGCGACGCGCGTGTGCACGGGATCGAGCCGGTAGGTTTCACGTGCCGCCTGCGCACCGCCGGACACCGCCAGCAGCGCAGCCAGCGCGAGCCGCATCGGCCATCGACGAGGGTGACGCAGGGGAGGCTTGCGCAGGCGCATGCCACGATCATAGCCGCGTGGCTGTAGGAAATTTCTGATTGCGGCGTGAAACCGGCCCGGCGAGCATGCCGCAGGAGTTCGGCGGGGTTCGGCGATGCGCAAGGCTTGGGCGTGGGTGTGGCTGCTGCTGGCGTCGCCGGCGGCGGCGGGCGAGCTGCCCGAGACCCCGCCGTTCCGCCACGTCGGCGTGGCCGAGGGCCTGCCTTCGAGCCGAACGACGGGCGTCGCGCTGGATCGCGACGGTTTCCTGTGGATCGCCACCCGCGACGGCCTGGTGCGTTATGACGGCGTCGGCTACACCGTCTACCGCTACGAACCGGGCGATTCGGCCGCGCTGCCGGGCAATGCGGTGCGCGCGGTCTTCATCGACGCCCAGGATCGCGTATGGGCCAGCGTGGAAGGCCGGGGACTGGCGGTGCTCGACGCGGACCGTCGCGGCTTCCGGCGTTTCGACCGCGGCCGCCAGCCGATCCTGCGGTCGAACGAGTTCAGCGCGATCGCGCAGACGCCCGACGGCGCGGTCTGGGCCGCCAGCCTGGGAGGTGGTGTCTACCGCTTCGATCGCCGGGGGCGGATCCTGCGCTTCGTGCACGAACCGCGTCGCGAGGGATCGCTACCATCGGATACGGTGCGCGCCCTGGCCCGTGACGCGCAGGGCCGGCTGTGGGCAGGCACCCAGGCGGGCCTCGCGCAGTGGACTGGACGCGGCTGGCGTCGGGTCGCGGCGCACGCCCTGCCGGGGCCGGTGCTCAGCCTGTCCGCCGAATCCGACGGCAGCCTGTGGATCGGTGCCGAGACAGGCCTGCTGCGCATGGAAGCGGACGAGAGCGTGGTGAGGCCCGATTTCGCCGGCCCGATCGACGCACCGATCACCGCGGTGCGTCGCGACAGCAAGGGCACGCGCTGGATCGCCACCACCAGGGGCTTGTGGAGCGAGCGCGGCGGCCGCCTGCACGACTTGCGCGATGCATCGGCCGCTGGCGGGCGCATCGCCCAGATCGTCGAGGATGCGGAAGGCGGCCTGTGGATGGCCGGCAGTGGCGGCGTGTTGAACCTGCCCTCCGGCTGGCGCCAGTTCGCGGTGTTCGGCGCGCCGCGGCTCGGCGACGAAGCGGTGCAGGGCATGGCGCCGGCGGTGCACGGCGGCGCCTGGCTGGTCGGCCGCGACGGGGCGGTGGACCGTCTCGATGTCGGGACCGGCGCGATCCACCACGCCTTCGACCTGGGCGGAGTCCTGCCCGGCGCGCAATTGCGTGCCGTCCATGAGCAGGCCGACGGTACGCTCTGGCTGGGCCACTCCCATGGCTTGAGCCGGCGCGATCCCGCCGGCCGGTTCCAGCATTGGCCGGTGGCGAGCACTGCCCAGGAGCAGGGCGGTGTACTCGATATCGTCGAGTCCAGCGACGGATTGCTGTGGATATCGCTTGCCGGCACCGGCATCGAGACGCGCAATCGCGCCGGTGTGCTGGTTCATCGCTTCTCGCCCGGCGACGGCCGCGGCGTGGACTGCGCCGAGCAGGACCAGCTTTCGATCGGACCGGACGGCGCGGCCTGGCTGGCGGGACCAAGCGGCTTGCGCCGCTGGAACGGCGAGCTGGAGCGCTTCGTCGCCATTCCGGGCGCGCCGCGCGACCGCATCTTCGGTTTTGCCTGGGTGCCCCCCGACACCCTCTGGCTGCACCGCCTCGACCAACTCGAGGGTTACCGCTGGGATGGACATGCGCTGGCGCGCTTCCGGGTGCTCGGCGGCGACGCCGGCTTGCCGGCGATGGAGTCGGGCGGCGTGATGGCCGACCGCTCCGGCGTGCTGTGGCTGACCACGGTGCGCGGCTTGTGGCGCTACGACCCGGTCGGCGACCGCCTGCGCCGCTACGGCGTGCCGGACGGGCTGCCCGACCAGGAGTTCCTGCTGCGCGCGCCGCTGATGCTGCCGGAGGGCCTGGGCCTGGCCGCGACCGACCGCCACCTGGTGTTGTTCGACCCGGCGCGCATGCACGGCACGCTGGAGGCGCCGCGGCTCACCTTCGATGCGATCACCCTGCGTCGCGACGAGGACCTGGTGCCGCTGCACCCGAACGACGGCGTGATCACCATGCAGCCCGGCGACCGCGACCTGCACGTCGGCGCGCGCCTGCAGTCGCTCGCCGACCCGGGGACGCACAGCTACCGCTTCCTGCTGCACGGCTACGACGCCGACTGGGTGGTGGTGGGCCCGCAGGGCGAACGCACGTTCTCGAGCCTCGAGCCCGGCGACTACCGGTTGGAGGTGGGCGCCAGTCGTGCGGAGGGCCGCTGGACGCCGCCGCTGACGGTGCAACTGCACGTGCTGGCGCCCTGGTGGCAGCAGCGCGGCGCGCAGGTGGCGGCCGCCGTGCTGCTGGTCGGCGTGCTGCTGGCGCTGGCGCGACAGTACCGGCGACGCCTTCGCCGTCGCCACGCACGGCAGCTGCAGGACCAGCAACGCCAGCTCAAGGACCAGGGCTCGGAGGCCAAGACCCGTTTCCTGGCGATGCTGGGCCACGAGATCCGCACGCCGATGACCGGCGTGCTCGGCATGGCCGAGCTGCTGCAGCGCTCGGAGCTTTCCACCCGGCAACGCCAGCAGGTGGACTCGATCCAGCGCGCGGGCGAGCACCTGCTGCACCTGGTCAACGACGCGCTCGACCTGGCGCGGATCGAGTCGGGCAAGCTGGTGCTCGACGAGAAGGTCTTCGACCTGCATGCGCTGCTGGACGAGGCCAGCCACCTGCTGCAGGCGCTGGCCGCGCCCAAGGGCCTGCACTTCAGCCTGCAGCGCGCGCCGGGCACGCCACGCGCGCTGCGCGGCGATCCGGTGCGGCTGCGCCAGATCCTGCTCAACCTGGGCAGCAATGCGGTGAAGTTCACCGACTACGGCGAGGTGGCGCTGCGCAGCGCGGCCACGCCGCAGGGCCTGCTGCTGGAGATCAGCGACACCGGGCCGGGGATGGACGCGGCGCAGGTCGCGCGCTTGTTCCAGCGCTTCGAGCAGGGCGAGAACCTGCAGGGGGCCAAGCGCCGCGCCGGCAGTGGCCTCGGCCTGGCGATCTGCCAGGAGCTGGCGCATGCGATGGGCGGCAGCATCGACGTGCAGAGCCAGCCCGGGCAGGGCACCTGCCTGCGCGTGCGCCTGCCGCTACCGGTCGCCGAGCCCGACGAACTCCTGCCGGAGAAGGCGCGTCGCCCGCCCCGCAGCGCGCACGCCCTGCGCGTCCTGGTGGTCGAGGACGATCCGACCGTGGCCACCGTCGTCACCGGCCTGCTCGATTGCCTGGGCCATGTCGCGGTGCACGCGGAACAGGGCCTGGCGGCGCTGACCGAACTGGCGGCGGCGCGCTTCGACCTCGCCCTGCTGGACCTCGACCTGCCGGGACTCGACGGCTTCGACCTGGCGCGCATCATCCGCAGCCAAGGCCACGTGATCGCCCTGGTGGCGCTGACCGCGCGCAGCGATCCTCAGGCCGAGTCGCTGGCCCTGGCCGCGGGCATGGACGGCTTCCTGCGCAAGCCGGTCACCAGCCAGTTGCTGCAGGAAAAGATCGAGGCGGTGCTCGCGGCCTACCGCGCGCAGATCAGCGGGCCGCAGCCGGCGATGGCCTGACCGCGCGGCCTCGCATTGCGAAGCGCCCGCGCGGCTCAGCGCTGCGAGAACTCGTGCACCGCGTCCACCAGCACGCCGACATGGTCCGGATTCATGTCCGGCGACAGGCCGTGGCCGAGGTTGAAGACATGGCCCTCGCGCGAGCCGCCGTTGCCGGCGGCGTAGCTGTCGAGTGCGCGCTTCACCTCATTGCGGATGCCTTCGGGCGAAGCGTAGAGCGTGGCCGGGTCGAGGTTGCCCTGCAGGGCGACGCGGCCGCCGGTGCGGCGCGCGGCTTCCTCCAGCGAGACCAGCCAGTCGACGCCGAGGCCCTCGGTGCCGCCCGCCGACAGCTCCTCGAGGTAGGGCGCGTTGCCCTTGCCGAACAGGATCAGCGGCGTGCGATCGGCGCCTTCGCCCCGCGGCAGTTCGGCGGCGATGCGTTGCAGGTAGGGCAGCGAGAACTCGCGGTAGTGGTGCGGGGCGAGCACGCCACCCCAGGTGTCAAACACCTGCAGGGCCTGCGCGCCGGCGGCGCGCTGCGCCGCCAGGTAGGCGATCACGGCCTGCGTGGTCACGTCCAGGATCCGGTGCAGGAGCGCCGGCTCGCTGAAGGCCATGGCCTTGATCTTCGAGAAATTGTCGCTGCCGCCGCCCTCGACCATGTAGCAGGCCAGGGTCCACGGGCTGCCGGAGAAGCCGATCAGCGGCACGCGGCCGTTCAATTCGCGACGGATGGTGCGCACCGCGTCCATCACGTAACGCAGGTCGGTCTCCATGTCGGGTACCGCCAGCTTGGCCACGTCGGCGGCGGTGCGCACCGGGCGGGCGAAGCGCGGGCCTTCGCCTTCCGCGAACGAAAGTCCCAGCCCCATCGCATCGGAGCTGGCCTGGGCGGTCCCCCGGCCACCGCGGCGGCGAGCGCGGAGGGGCGCAGCCGGTGCCG
>CBININ010000100.1:0-7836 GCA_966250755.1 uncultured Gammaproteobacteria bacterium
TGCTCCAGAGCATTCGCGAGAAGACGTCGGGATGGATCGCCGGCATCATCCTCGGTGCGGTCATCCTGACGATGGCCTTCTTCGGCATCGAGTCCTACGTCGGCGGCAAGGTCGAGACATGGGCCGCCAAGATCGAAGGACCGGCGCGCTTCCTCGGCCTCGGTGGCCAGGAAAAGCTCATCGAAGCCAATGACTTCCGGCAGCGATTCGATCGCACCCGCGCCGCCATGCGCGAGGAGCAGGGCGAGGCATTCGACGCCTCGGCCTTCGAGTCCATGCAGTCCAAGCGCGAGGTGCTCGACCAGCTGGTGGACGAAGCCCTGTTGGACCTGCTGGCCGAAAAGGAAGGCATCAAGGTGGCGCCGGCGGCGATCCGCCAGGCCATCATGGCGCGCCCGGAATTCCAGGTCGGCGGCAGGTTCGACGTCAAGCAATACCAGTTGCTGCTCAGCAACCAGGGAATGACGCCGCGCCAGTTCGAGGCGCTGGTCGCCGCCGACCAGTTGCGGCAGATGCTGCCGCAGCAGTTGCTCGAAACCGGCTTCTCCAGCGAGGCCGAGATCGACGACTACCTGCGCGCCACCCGCCAGACCCGCGACCTGCGCCTGCTCGAACTGCAGCCGGTGATGCCGACCATGGGCGCGCCGACCGATGCCGAGATCAAGGCCTGGTATGACGCGCACGCCGCCCAGTACCGCAGCCCGGAGCGCGTGGCCGTGGAGTACGTCGAACTCAACGCCGCCGGCATGCCAGTCACCAGCGTCGCCGACGAAGCCACGTTGCGCGAGCGCTACGAATCGGTGAAGACGCGTTTCGGCACCGTCGACCAACGCATGGCCTCGCACATCCTCGTGCGCCTGGACGAGAAGGCCACGCCGGCGCAGGTCGCCGCTGCCCAGGCCAAGGCCACTGCGCTGGCTGCACAGGCCCGCCAGCCCGGCGCCGATTTTGCGGCGATCGCCAGGGCCAATTCCGACGACCTCGGCTCGCGCGATGCCGGCGGCGACCTCGGCCCGGTCGAAAAGGGCACTTTCGGCGACGCCTTCGACAACGCCTTCTTCGCGCTGCAGCCGGGGCAGGTCAGCGATCCGGTCCGCCTGCCCGACGGCTTCCACGTCATCTGGTTCCGCGAATTGGTCCCCGGCAGCGCCAAGAGCTTCGAGCAGGTGCGGCCGGAGCTGGAGGCCGAGTACCTCGAGCAGGAACGCGAGCGCGCCTACACCGACCTCGCCGGCAAGCTGACCGACCGCATCTACCAGTCGCCCACCGCGTTGGCGCCGGCAGCCCAGGAACTCGGCCTGACCGTGCAGCGCACCGCGCCGTTCTCACGCACCGCCGGTGACGGCATCGCCGCGCTGCCCAAGGTCCGCGAGGCGGCCTTCGAAGACGCTCAGAAGAACGGCCGCCAGGTCAGCGATCCGATCGAGATCGAGCCCAACCACAGCATCGTGCTGCGGGTGGTGGACGTGCAGCCGGCCGCGGCGATGCCGCTGGCCACCGTGCGCGATCGCATCGTCGGCGACATCATCACTGATCGGGTCGCCAAGGCCGGCAAGGCGCAGGCCGACGCACTGGTCGCGCGCCTGGCCAAGGGCGAGACCCTGGACGCGGTCGCCGCGGGCCTGGGCCTGACGATCGCCGACCAGGCCGATGTGACGCGCCAGGCACCGAATCCGCAGCTTTCGCCGATCATCGACCAGGCCTTCCGCCTGCCGCGCCCGCTGGCGGGCAAGGCCCCGCCCGCCGCCGCGGTCAAGCTGCCGGACGGACGCTACCTGTTGGTGGTCGTCACCGCGGTCAAGGACGGTGACCCGTCGAAGCTGGATGCCAAGCTGCGCGAGGAGCTGCGCACCAACATCGGGCGCGCCCGCGGCATGGTCGAGGCCCGCGCCTTCCTGCGCCACCTGCGCAAGGAGTACAAGGTGACGGTGGCGGAAGACCGCCTCTGATCCTTCCTCCTGCAGAAACGAAAAAGCCCCGCGCAAGCGGGGCTTTTTTTCGTCCGCGCGATGGACGCGTGCCTACACGCCCTCGATCCCCGTCATTCCCAGCACGTTGTAACCGGCGTCCACGTAGGTGATCTCACCGGTGACGCCCGCCGCGAGGTCGGAGCTCAGGAAGGCGGCGACGTTGCCGACGTCCTCGATGGTCACGCTGCGGCGCAACGGAGCGTATTGCTCCACGTGCGTGAGCATCTTGCGGAAGTTGCCGATGCCGGCGGCCGCCAGGGTCTTGATCGGGCCGGCCGAGATGGCGTTGACGCGGGTGCCTTCCGGGCCGAGGTTCAGGGCGAGGTAGCGCACGTTGGCTTCCAGGCTGGCCTTGGCCAGGCCCATCACGTTGTAGTTGGCGAGCGCACGCTCGGCGCCGAGGTAGCTCAGGGTCAGGATGCTGCCGTTGCGGCCCTTCATCATCGGCCGCGCCGCCTTGGCCAGCGCCGCCAGGCTGTAGCTGGAGATGTCATGGGCGATGCGGAAGTTCTCGCGGGTCAGGCCCTGCAGGAACTCGCCGTCCAGCGCCTCGCGCGGGGCGAAGCCCACCGAGTGCACGAGGATGTCCAGGCCGTCCCAGTGCTTGCCCAGCTCGGCGAACACGGCGTCGATCTGCGCGTCCTCGCCGACGTCGCAGGGCAGCACGATCTTCGCGCCGTACTCCGAAGCCGCATCGTCGACGCGCGACTTGAGCTTGTCGTTCTGGTAGGTGAAGGCGAGTTCGGCGCCCTCGCGCGCCATCGCCTCGGCGATGCCGGTGGCGATCGAGCGCGAACTGGCGATGCCGACGATCAGCGCGCGCTTGCCGGTGAGGAATCCCATCTTGCGTCTCTCCTGTGGTCGCAGCCCGCTAGTTTGACCGCGGACGCGCCATACCGCCAAGCATGGCGCGTCAGGGTGCGAGCTTCAGCCGCTGGCCGGGCCGCACGACCTGGCCGACGGCGAGGCGGTTGTAGCGCCGCAATTGTTCGACGCTGAGCCCGTGCAGCCGGGCGATCCTCCAGAGGCTGTCGCCAGCCCGCACTTCGTGGAAACCGGCCGTGGACGAAGGTGGCGCGTCGCCGCCGGCGTCGGCCAGGGCGATCCCCTCATCCAGGCTGGGGTGGCCGTCGACCGGTTCGGCCTGCCGCCCGATCGTCGGCGTGAGCACCAGCCGTGGCACGCCGGCCGCGATGCGGCCGGCCTTGTAACCCGGGTTGAGGCGCCGCAGTTCCGCCGCCGACACGCCATGCTGGCGGGCGAGTTCGTCCACGCTGGCGATCGACTCCGGCGCCAGCACCGGCACCACCGGGACGAAGCGCGCGCCGGTCGGCAGGTTCAGTCCCACCCGTTCGGGCTCCGCCACCAGGCAGGAGAGGGCCTGCAGCTTGGCGACGTAATCGTAGGTGACATTGGCCAGGCCGTGTGGCCGCCGCAGCGCGGCCGAGACCTCGCGGCTGCGTGCGCGCCGGAACGCAGACTGCATGCGCCCTTCGCCGGCGTTGTAGGCCATCACGATGGCTTGCCAGCCGCCGAACATGCCTTGCAGGGTCTTGAGGTAGGACAGCGCGGCCCGCGTGCTCTCCACCGGCGACAGCCGGCCGTCGTACCCTGGCTGGATATGGATGCCGTGGTTGCGGGCGGTGCTGCCGATCATCTGCCACATGCCGGTGGGCCCGCCCGCGCCGACGGCGTCGGGGCGATAACCGCTTTCGACCAGCGGGATGAAGACGAATTCGCCCGGCAGGCCGGAGCGCTCGACCTCGATGCTGACGAAGTCCAGCAGCGGCAGCATCTCCTCGAGATGCCGCGCGAACACGGTCGGATGGCCGGCAAACCGCCTGCGCCAGCGTGCGCCTGCCTCGCCGGCATCACAGGCGCCCGGGCTCAGGTTGCGGCGGATCCGGTCGAACACGACCTGACCGTGACCCATCGCCGGCAGGCTCGCGGGCGCAGGGATTCCGGCGGGCCCCGCCGTGTCGGGCACCGTCGCCGTCGCGTCGGGTTCCGCGGCAAGCTCGGCCGGTGCCGATGGTTCGGCGACAGGCGGTTGGGGTACCGGCACGGGCTCCGGCAGCGCGGCATCCGGGCGCACCGGCGCCTGGCAGCCAACCAGCACGGCCAGGCAGGCCGCGGCCAGCGGCACGCGCACCCGGCGCATCGTCAGAATCCGTCCTTCCAGGCGCGCAGCGCGGCGAACGCATCGGCGCGCCGGTCGCTGGCCAGGCCACGTGCGCGAAGCTGCGCCTGCACGCCCGGCGCATCCACGCGCAGGAAGGGATTGCAGGCGCGTTCGCTGTCGATCCGGCTTGGCACGCTCGGCCGCCCGTCGGCGCGCAAGGCCGCGACCTCGGCCAGGCGGCGGTCGCGGTCGGGGTTGTCGGGCTCGGCGGCCTGGGCGAAGCGTCCGTTGGACTGGGTGTACTCGTGGCCGCAGCACACCAGCGTCTCCCCGGGTAGCGCCGCCATGCGGTCGAGGGAGGCCAGCATCTGCTCCGGCTGGCCTTCGAACATCCGCCCGCAGCCCAGGCTGAAGAGCGAGTCGCCGCAGAACAGGTAGCCGCCGCCGACGAAGGCAATGTGGCTGCGGGTGTGGCCGTGCACTTCGATCACCTCGAAGTCCAGGTCCAGTTCCGGCACCGCCACGCGGTCGCCCTGGCCGACCCGGATGGCGTCGAGGGCGATCCGCGGCTCGACCGGCGCGTAGCAGGGCACCGGGAAACGCGCGAGCAGTTCCGCCGCGCCGCCGATGTGGTCGTCGTGGTGGTGGGTCAGCAGGATCGCCACCGGGCGCAGGCCCGCCTCGATCGCCGCCAGCACGGGCGCCGCCTCGCCCGGATCGACGATCAGCGCGCGGCCGGCTTCGTCGGCCAGCGTCCAGATGTAGTTGTCCTGGAAAGCGGGCAGGGGTCGCAGTGACAGCATCCTGTGGGTGACCTCGGGGGCGGTTTGCCGCAGAATCCCGACCATGCCCTCCCGCCGCCTGCCGAGTCAACCTGACGCGCCGGTCCATCCCTGGCTGCGGCGGCCCGCGGGACGGCAGCTGGTGGCCGACGTGCAGCGCCAGGTCATTCCCGAATTGACGCGCATCTTCGGCCAAATAGGGCTCTACCTGCGCCCATCCGCCGAGATGCCGGAAGAGCTCTCCGGAAACATGCTGGGCCGGGTGCTGAGCCTGCACCGGACCGAGGCCGGCTTCGATGGCCCGCTGCGCTGCACCGACGCCCAGCTACCGATCTCGGGCGGTAGCCTGTCCCTGGTGTATGCCTTGTTCGTGCTGGAGTCCTCGCCGGACCCCGCCCTGTTGATGCAGGAGATCGCCCGCGCGCTCAAGCCCGAGGGCGTGGCGCTGCTGGTCAGCGTCAATCCCTGGAGTCCGGCCCGGTTGCGCTGGCCGGGCCGGGGCGGACGCGCCCTGCCGCCCGCTCGACTCGAGCGTTTTGGCCGCGACGCCGGGCTCGAGCGGGTGCGCAGCCAGCACGCCGGACCGTACTGGCCCCGGATCGATGCCGTGATCGGCCCCCCGGGCGGTCGCCGCTGGCTCGATGGCTTCCGCGCGGCCCACGTGCTGGTGCTGCGCCGCCGCGACCCGGGCCTCACTCCCTTGCGTCCGGTGTCCGCGGCGGTCGCGCTGCGCCCGGGAATGAGCGCCGGATGACCCCGACCCGCGCCTCCGCCGCCCTCAGGGCGGTGGAAGTCCACACCGACGGCGCCTGCCTCGGCAACCCCGGCCCCGGCGGCTGGGGCGCGCTGCTGCGCTACGGCCCTACCGAGCGCGAACTGGTCGGCGGGGAATCCGACACGACCAACAACCGGATGGAACTGATGGCGGCCATCTCTGCGCTGGAAGCGCTGACCGCGCCCTGCGAGGTGACGCTGCACACCGATTCGCAGTACGTGATGAAGGGCCTGACCGAGTGGATGCCGAACTGGCTGCGCCGCGGCTGGAAGACCGCCGCCGGCGAGCCGGTCAAGAACCAGGACCTGTGGCAGCGCCTGCACGCCGCTGCCGGGCGCCACAAGATGCACTGGCGCTGGGTGAAGGGCCACGCCGGCCACGTGGACAATGAACGGGTGGACCGGCTTGCGCGCCAGGCCGCCGAAATGATCCGCCAGGAGATGCGCTGATGCGGCAAGTGGTGCTGGATACCGAAACCACCGGCCTGAGCTGGGAGCGCGGCAACCGCGTGGTCGAGATCGGCTGCATCGAGCTGGTCGAGCGACGGCCCACCGGCCAGCGCTTCCAGCGCTACCTCAACCCGGGCCGCGAACTCGAGCCGGGCGCGCAGGAAGTGACCGGGCTGACGCTGGAGTTCCTGTCCGACAAGCCGGTGTTCGAGCAGGTCGCGGGGGAATTCCTGGACTTCATCCGCGGCGCGGAACTGATCATCCACAACGCCGAGTTCGACGTCGGCTTCCTCGACTACGAACTGGGGCTGCTCGGCCCCGGCTACGGCCGCATCCGCGACCATGCCAGCGTGCTGGACACGCTGGGCCTGGCGCGGGAACGCTTCCCCGGCCAGCGCAATTCGCTCGATGCGCTCTGCCGCCGCCTCGGCGTGGACAACGCCCACCGCAAGCTGCACGGCGCCCTGCTCGACGCCGAGCTGCTGGCGGACGTGTACCTGGCGATGACCGCGGGGCAGGGCGACCTTGGCCTGAGCCTGGAGGAGGCCCGCCCTGCCTTCGCCATCGACGTGCTGGCGCCGGTGGCGAACCTGCACCGGCGCGTGCTGCGCGCGAGCGCCGCCGAGCTGGCCGCGCACGAGGCGCGGCTGGAACGAATCGCGAAGAAGTCCGGAGGGCGCCTGCTGTGGCCGGCCGAGGCAACGGACCAGGAGCCTGCGCTGGCGTCCTAGAGTGGCCGCGCCCGCGTCCTAGACGCGGCGCAGCAGGATGACGGTGACGTTGTCCGAGCCGCCGCCGTCCAGGGCCGAGGACACCAGCAGGTCCACGCATTCCTGCGCCGACAGCTCCGTCTGCGCGAGCGTGGAGGCGATCGTGGCGTCGTCCACTTCCTCGGTCAGGCCGTCGCTGCACAGCAGGATCTGGAAACCCGGGCGCAGTTCGCCCGAGATCGTCTCGACCTTCAGCGACTCGGGATCGGTGACGCCGAGGGCCTGGGTGACGACGTTGCGGTGGGGATGGCTGCGCGCCTGCTCGGGCGTGATCGCGCCCTGGTCGATCAGTTCCTGCACGTAGCTGTGGTCGGAGCTGAGCTGGCGCAGCTGGCCGTTCCACAGGTAGGCGCGGCTGTCGCCGACCCAGGCCAGTTCGAAGCGGTTGTCCTGCACCCGCAGGGCGACCATGGTGGTTCCCATCGGCAGGCTGTCGGCGCGGCGGCGCGACTGCCGGATGATGTCCTCGTCGGCGCTGCGGATGGCGTCGGTGAGGCTGCGCCCGGCGCTGACTTCGCGCACGACGGCGTCGCGGGCGAGGGCGCTGGCGACCTCGCCGAATTCGTGTCCTCCCATCCCGTCCGCCACCAGCCACAGGCCGAGCGCGGCGTCGGAATAGAACGTGTCCTCGTTGAGCTCGCGGCGCAACCCCACGTGGCTGGTGTTGCCGAACTCAATCATGGGCGCGGCCTGGCATGCGCAAGAACTCCCCTGTCCATCGCGTCCCATCATCGCAGAAATTTGCTCGGCGGCGCAGGCCGGAGTCCGGCGGGCGCAGCCCCCAACCGATCCTACGGCCGGGAAGGAAAAAGGTTGGACGGCTGGTCGCGGCGCGGCGGACCGCTTATACTGCGCGGCCTGCCGGGCCCCGCCGCACCGACCCCCACGTCGATCGCCGGAGCCCCGACCGACCCGGAGAGGTGGCAGAGTGGTCGAATGTACCTGACTCGAAATCAGGCGTACGTGTA
>CBININ010000101.1:0-7813 GCA_966250755.1 uncultured Gammaproteobacteria bacterium
CCTGCGTCACCGTCGCCTCGGTTTCCAGGTAGATGGCGGCTACTTCCGACGGCGCGCCGTAGCTGCCGGCGACGCTTGCCAGCAGGCCCGCCTCGTCGAGTTCCGGATGCTCGGCCCACTCCGAGCGCAGGTAGTCCTCGGCGTCATACAGCGCGTCCTGGACCAGCGCCGGATCGGAACCGGCGAGCGCCTGGCGCAATTGCTCGAGGTATTCGGGGATGGTGCGGGCGAGCGCGGTCATGGCGTCTGTCCTTGCAGCACGGTGTCGACGAAGGTGCGGGTCGCGCGCCAGGTGGCCGTCCAGGCCTCCAGCACCTCGCGCCCGCGGGGAGTGATGCGGTAGTAGCGACGCGGCGGCCCGGCGTCGGAAGGCTCGACTTCGCTGGCGAGCAGGCCGGCGGCGTCGAGGTTGCGCAGCACCGGGTAGAGCGCGCTTTGCTTGCCGCTGAGGATGCCTTCGCCGTCCGCCAGGCGCTTGGCGATCTGGTAGCCGTACATCGGCTCCCGCGCCTGCCCCAGCACGCCGAGCAACACCAGCGACACGGTGCCGGCACTGAGCTCCTTCTGGAACTTGCGCAGCAGCAGGTCGTCGACGGGGGCGGCGGGTTCGGTCATGGGGCCAGACTACTATCAAGTCCGGTATAGCGAACCTGCCGGAAGTCACGGGCCGGGCTTGAAGCTGCCGCCCCGGCGGGTAAGCTGGGCTTACGTCCCCCACGGCTCCGACCCATGACTTCGCTGCAGCCCGCGCTTTTCCTCGGCCACGGTTCGCCCATGAACGTGATCGAGGACAACGCCTTCCGGCGCAGCTGGCAGGACCTGGGGAAACGCCTGCGCCGCCCCCGCGCCATCCTGGCGATCTCGGCGCATTGGGAGACGCGCGGCGCCTACGTCACCGGCAGCGAGAGGCCCGACACCATCCACGACTTCAGCGGCTTCCCCCGCGCGCTATTTGATGTCCGGTACCGGGCACCGGGCAGCGACTGGCTGGCGCATCGCGTGGGCGAACTGGCCGATGGCGTGCGCGTGCACATCGACGCACACCGCGGCCTCGACCACGGCGCCTGGGGCGTGCTGCAACCGATGTTCCCGGAGGCCGACATCCCGGTGGTGCAGCTGAGCCTGTCCTCGCTGCAGCCCGGCGCCTGGCACTACGACCTCGGCCGCTCGCTCGGCGCGCTGCGCGAGGAGGACGTGCTGGTGGTGGCCAGCGGCAACATCGTGCACAACCTGCGCCTGTTCAAGTTCAAGGATCCGACGCCCTACGACTGGGCGCAGCGCTTCGACGAGGACGTGGCCGAGCACATCCAGACCGGCCACCACGACGGCCTGCTGGGCTACGAGACGCTCGGCTCCGATGCGCTGCTCGCGATCCCGACGCCGGAGCACTACCTGCCCCTGCTCTACGTGCTCGGCATGCAGCGCGAGGACGACGAGGTCAGCTTCTTCAACGAGCAGGTGATCAGCTCGATCTCGATGCGCTCGGTCATCATCGGCACGGTCTGATGCCCGACAAGCGTTACGACGCCGCCTACTTCCGGCGCTGGTACCGGGACCTGGGCGGCGGCCACCGCCAGGCGCTCGCCCGCAAGGTCGCGCTGGCGGTCGCGATCGCCGAATTCCACCTCGAACGACCGGTCCGCAGCGTGCTCGACGTCGGCTGCGGCGAGGCTGCCTGGCGCGCGCCGCTGCTGAAGCTGCGGCCGGGCCTGCGCTACCAGGGCGTGGACTCGAGCGAGTACGCGGTGGCGCGCTACGGCCGCGCGCGCAACATCGCGCTGGCAAGCTTCGGCCAGCTCGACCAGCTGCGGTTCGGCGCGCCGGTGGACCTGCTGGTGTGCTCGGACGTCCTCCACTACGTGCCGACGCCGGAACTGCGGCGCGGCCTGTCGGGCATCACCGAGCATTGCCAGGGCATGGCCTTCCTCGACCTGTACACGAAGGAAGATGCCATCGCCGGCGACCTGCGCGGCTTCCTGCCGCGACGCGCCGCCGACTACCGGCGCTGGTTCGCCGAGGCCGGCCTGACCGCCTGCGGCTCGCAGGCCTACCTCACCCCCGCGTTGCAGGCCAAGGCCGCGGCGCTGGAAACTCTCTGACGCGGGCCGGCCCGCAAGCCCTTCCAAGGAGTCGTCCATGACCGCCCGCCTCGCCCCGCTCACGCTCGCCCTCGGCCTTGCCCTGTGCGTCGCCGCATCCACCGTCGCCGCCGACGACGCCAAGGCCCCCGCCAAGCCCGCCTACAAGCCGGCCGGCGAGATCCTCGCCGCCTCGCCCGCCGCCGACTGGCGCACGCCGGACCCCGAGAACCTGCTCTACATGGAGTTGCCGACCGGCCGCGTGGTGATGGAACTGGCGCCAGGCTTCGTGCCGCTGCACGCGGCCAACATCAGGACGCTGGTGCGCGAGAAGTATTTCGATGGCCTGGCGATCATCCGCTCGCAGGACAACTACGTCGTGCAGTGGGGCGACCCGGAGGAAGACGAGAAGAAGGCGAAGCCGCTGGGCAGCGCCAAGGCCAGCTTCGATCCCGAGTTCAGCGTTCCGGTGAGCGCAGCCACGCCCTTCGACAAGCTGCCCGACGGCGACGTGTACGCGCCGCAGGTGGGCTTCGGCGACGGCTTCCCGGCGGCGCGCGATGCCGAGGGCAAGCAGACCTGGCTCACGCACTGTTATGGCGCGGTCGGCGTGGCCCGCGGCAACGACCCGCAGGGCGGCAACGGCTCGGGCCTGTACGTGATCATCGGCCACGCACCCCGCCACCTCGACCGCAACGTCACCGTGGTCGGCCGCGTGCTGCAGGGCATCGAGCTGCTGTCCACGTTGCCGCGCGGCAGCGGTCCGCTGGGCTTCTACGAGAAGCCGGAGCAGCGCGTGCCGATCGCGTCCATCCGCGTCGCCGCCGACGTGCCGGCGGCCGAGCGCACGCCGCTGGAAGTGCTGCGCACCGATTCGGCCACCTTCGAGGCGGTGACCGAGGCGCGCCGCAACCGCCGCGACGACTGGACCGTCAACCCGGCCGGGCACATCGAGTTGTGCAACGTGCAGTTGCCGGTGCGCACGCCGAAATCCTGAGCTGGAAACGGTTCCGGCGCTTGTCGCCACCCGGGCGCCCGCCCTAGTATCAGCGGGCCGTCACACCGTTTTAACGAAAGCGGTCCACGGCAGGAGACCCTTCCCGCGTGACTGCGCCGTCCGCTCCGTCCGCACCGACCGATCCCGTCGCTGCCGCCCCGTCGCAAGCGGCACGCCTGCTCGATGCGGGGCTCGCCCTGGGCCGCGCCGGGCACGGCGAGGAAGCCGTGGCGGCGCTGCGCCAGGCGCTGAAGATCGACCCCGGCCTGCCCCGCGCCTGGCAGGCCCTGGGCGACCTGCTCTCGGCGGCCGGCGACCTGCGCGGTGCCGATGAAGCCTATGCCTGGCAGGTTCGGACCTCGGTGCGCGACCCGCAGTTGCTGGCCGCGGCCGCCGCGATGTCCGATGGGCGCCTGCCCGATGCCGAAGCCGCGTTGCGCGCGCGCCTGAGGCGCGAGCCCACCGATGTGGCCGCCATCCGCATGCTGGCCGAGATCGCCGGTCGCCTGGGCCGCGACGACGATGGCATCAAGCTGCTCCAGCGCGCGCTCGAGCTCTCGCCCAGCTTCCACGCGGCCCGCCAGAACCTGGCCCTGCTGCTCAACCGCGCGGAACGTCCGACCGAGGCACTGGACCAGGTCGACCGCCTGCTGGCCTCCGATGCCGGCAACCCCAGCTATCGAAACCTGCGGGCCGTCGTGCTGTGCAAGATCGGCGACTACGCGCCCGCGATCGCGATCTACGAAGCCCTGCTGCAGGAGTTTCCCCGCCGCCCCCACCTCTGGCACAGCCAGGGCCACGCACTCAAGACGGCCGGCCAGCCCGGGCGCGCGATCGCCGCCTACCGCAAGGCGATCGAGCTGGAGCCGTCCTTCGGCGAAGCCTGGTGGAGCCTGGCCAACCTCAAGACGCTGCGCTTCGACGAGGCCGACATCGCCGCCATGCGGACGCAGCTGGCGCGCACCGACCTCGCCGCCGGCGATCGCCTGCATTTCGAGTTCGCCCTGGGCAAGGCGCTGGAGGATCGCCGCGAGTACGAAGCCTCCTTCGGCCACTACCGCCGCGGCAACGCCCTGCGGCTCGCGCAGGTTCCCTACAGCGCGGACGAGAACCACGCGCGGCTGGAGCGGGCGAAGGCGGTGTTCACCCGCGAGTTCTTCGCCGCCCGCCAGGGCTGCGGCACCGAGGACCCCGATCCCATCTTCGTGGTCGGGCTGCCGCGCTCGGGCTCGACCTTGGTCGAGCAAATCCTGTCGAGCCACTCGCGGGTCGAAGGCACCATGGAACTGCCCGAGATCATCGCGCTCACCCGGGAATTGCGCCGGCGCACCGCCGCCCCGCAGTCCACCCGCTACACCGATGCGCTGGCGGCGGTCGACCCGGCGGAGCTGGCGGCACTGGGCCGGCGCTACCTCGACCGCACCCGGGTGCACCGCAAGCGCGGCGCACCCCGTTTCATCGACAAGATGCCGAACAACTTCGCGCACATCGGGCTGATCCACCTGATCCTGCCCAACGCGCGCATCGTCGATGCCCGCCGCCACCCGATGGCCTGCGGCTTCTCCAACTTCAAGCAGCATTTCGCCCGCGGCCAGAACTTCAGCTATTCGCTCGAGGACATCGGTCGCTATTACCGCGACTACGTCGGCCTGATGGCGCACTTCGACGCGGTTCTGCCCGGCCGCGTGCACCGGGTGTCCTACGAGGCGATGGTGGACGACACCGAGGCGCAGGTGCGCGCCCTGCTCGACCATTGCGGCCTGCCCTTCGAGGATGCCTGCCTGCGCTTCTTCGAGAACGTTCGGCCCGTGCGCACCGCCAGTTCCGAGCAGGTGCGCCGCCCGATCTTCCGGGAAGGCCTGGACCAGTGGCGCCATTACGAACCCTGGCTCGGCCCGCTCGCCGAAGCGCTCGGCGACACCCTCACCGCTTACCCCGCTGCACCCGCGACCTGAAGCGCGGTCCCCTCAACCGCACCCTACCCACCGGAGAAAAGCATGCGTTCGACCCGATCGGCATCCCCGAAGCGAAGGGCCCTGTCCCGCCTGCCCCTGGCCGCCGCCATCTACCTGGCCATGGGCTCGACGGCCTGGGCGCAGTCCACGACCGACGCGCAGGACGCCGCGCCCGCGACCGACAAGTCAGCCCGGCCGGCCGAACTCGAAAAGGTGACGGTGACGGCCCAGAAGCGCACCGAGAACCTGCAGGAAGTGCCGGTGAGCATCCAGGTGCTCGGCGAGCAGAAGCTGGAGCAGCAGAACGTCGCCGACTTCCAGGACTTTGCGCAGCTGCTGCCCAGCGTCAGCTTCAACAGCGCCGGCGGCGGCGTTTTCCCGGGGCCGGGATTCGTGCAGGTGTACATGCGCGGCGTGGTGAGCGGCGGCGATGGCAACCACTCCAGCTCGCAGCCCAGCGTGGGCATGTACCTGGACGAGCAGCCGATCACCACCATCCAGGGCGCGCTCGACGTGCACATCTACGACGTCGCCCGCATCGAGGCCTTGGCCGGCCCGCAAGGCACGCTGTACGGCGCCAGTTCGCAGTCGGGCACGATCCGGATCATCACCAACAAGCCCGACCCCTCGGGCTTCGCGTCGAACTTCTCGCTCGAGGCCAATGCCATCGAGCATGGCGGCACCGGCTGGGTGGCCGAGGGCATGGTCAACGCCCCGATCGGGGAACGGGCGGCGCTGCGGGTGGTGGGTTGGCGCGAACACAAGGCCGGCTACGTGGACAACGTGCCCGGATCTCGAACCTTCCCGACCTCGGGCATCACCCAGACCAACAGCGCGCTGGTCGAGGACGACTACAACACCTCGGACGTCGTCGGCGCACGCGCCGCCCTGCGCATCGACCTGGACGACAACTGGAGCATTACCCCGAGCGTCGTCAGCCAGAAGCAGGAGTCGCATGGCAGTTCCGGCTTCGACCCGCTGGTCGGCGACCTCGAACTGAGCCACTACTACCCCGAGAGCGCGGACGACAAGTGGACGCAGGCCGCGCTGACGGTGCAAGGCAAGCTCGGCAACTTCGACGTCACGTATGCGTATTCGCACCTGGACCGCACCGTGGACTCGGAGTCGGACTACAGCGACTATGGCTACTGGTACGACTCACTCTTCGGCTCGGGAAGCCTGTTCTGCTCGGCGGTGGACGAAGAAGGCGCCTGCGACCCCACTACCTACGTCGATCCCTCGCAGTACATCCAGGCCCGGGACGGTTACGCCAAGTCCACGCACGAACTCCGGGTTTCCTCGCCCGCCGAGGACCGCCTGCGCTTCGTGGCGGGCGTGTTCTGGCAGTCCAGCCGCCACGACATCTACCAGCGCTACAAGGTCGACGGCCTCGCGACCGAGCTGGAGGTCAACGGCTGGCCGGACACGATCTGGCTGACCACGCAGGTCCGCCGCGACCACGACGAAGCAGTGTTCGGCGAAGTGAGCTACGACATCACCGACAAGCTCACCTTCACCGGCGGCATGCGCTTCTTCAAGTACGACAACAGCCTGCGCGGCTTCTTCGGCTATGGCGATGGTTTCAGCAGCAGCACGGGCGTGTCGCAGTGCTCGTCCGACGAAAGTGTGCTCGGCGGGCCCTGCCTGAACCTCGACAAGGAGGTGAGCGAGCGCGACCACCTCGGCAAGGTCAACCTCAGCTACCAGATCGACGACCGCAGGATGGTGTACTTCACCTGGTCCGAGGGCTATCGGCCGGGCGGCGTCAATCGGCGCGGCACGCTGCCGCCCTACACGTCGGACTTCCTCACCAACTGGGAAGCGGGCTGGAAGACCACCTGGGCGGGCAATCGCCTGTCCTTCAACGGCGCGGTGTTCCAGGAAGACTGGGAGGATTTCCAGTTCAGCTATCTGGGCGCGAACGGACTGACCGAGATCCGCAATGCCGGCCAGGCACGGGTGCGTGGCGCGGAGATGGAGCTCAACTTCGCCGCCAGCTACAACCTGAACCTGTCCGCGGCGGTCGCGATGTACGACGCCAAACTGACCGCGGACTATTGCGTGGAGACCGACGCGGACAACGTGCCCATCCCGGCAT
The DNA here is from genome assembly GCA_966250755.1 of uncultured Gammaproteobacteria bacterium. Lineage (GTDB taxonomy): Bacteria > Pseudomonadota > Gammaproteobacteria > Xanthomonadales > Xanthomonadaceae > Arenimonas. Next base: position 7,129 of record CBININ010000101.1, read on the forward strand.
GCTACGAACCCGACTACGACGGTGACCGCGCGCTGGCGGGAAGCCGCCTGCCGATGACGCCGCGCTTCAAGGCCAACGCCACCGCGCGCTACACCTGGGACATCGGAGACAGCGAGGCCTTCTGGCAGGCGAGCCTCGTGCACGTGGGCGACCGCACCACCGACCTGCGCGAGGCCCAGCGCGAGTTCATCGACGATGCCGACGCCTACACCACCGTGGACCTGTCGGCCGGGCTGAAGCGCGGCGCCTGGTCGCTGGACCTCTTCCTCAAGAACGCCTTCGACGAACGGGCCGAACTCGGCAAGTTCTCCGAGTGCGCCAGCCTGACCTGCGGCTACACCGCCTACACGATCCCCACCCGCCCACGCACCTTCGGCGTGCGGTTTTCGCGAGAATTCTGAGCCAACGAATGGCGGCACCTTCCGATGGGCGGCCGCATGGCCGCCCATCTTTCCTCGGGGCATCGTGCCGGACCTTCGCTGGCCGTCGTGGGACAATGGCGCATGCCTGCCTGCCCCGACTCCCCCGCCCGCTGCGATCGTTGTCCGGCGATCTGCTGCCAGTTGCCGGTCTGGCTCGCCGCCGGCGACGATCCGCCGACCGAGTACGTCGACGTGGACGAGCGCGGCCTGGAGAACATGGGCAAGGCCGAGAACAAGGCGATCCCGCTGCTGGCACAGGCCAC
>CBININ010000102.1:0-7675 GCA_966250755.1 uncultured Gammaproteobacteria bacterium
TCGACTTCCGCCACCAGCGCCAGTTCCGCGCCCAGCGCGGCGAGAACGGCATGGGGCGGCAGATGTTCGGCAAGGCCGGGCAGGACGTGGAGATCCGCGTGCCGGTAGGCACCGAAGTGGTCAACGTGGCCACCGACGAGATCATCGGCGACCTGACCCAGGACGGGCAGCGGCTGCTGGTGGCCCGTGGCGGCCAGGGCGGCAAGGGCAACGTCCACTTCAAGAGCTCGCTCAACCGCGCGCCGCGCAAGGCGACCAACGGCTCGGAAGGCGAGGCGCGCGACATCCGGCTCGAGCTCAAGCTGCTGGCGGACGTTGGCCTGCTGGGCTTTCCGAATGCGGGCAAGTCGACCTTCATCCGCGCGGTCTCCGCCGCGACGCCAAAGGTCGCCGACTACCCGTTCACCACCTTGTACCCCAACCTGGGCGTGGTCAGCGTCGAGCAGGACCGCAGCTTCGTGATCGCCGACATCCCGGGGATCATCGAAGGAGCGGCGGAAGGCGCCGGATTGGGCAGCCTGTTCCTGCGCCACGTGCAGCGCACCCGCCTGCTGCTGCACCTGGTGGACATGGCGCCCTTCGACGAGAGCATCGACCCGGCGGCGCAGGTGCGCGCCATCGAGGACGAACTGCGCCGCTACGATCCCGGCATGCTGGCCAAGCCGCGCTGGCTGGTGCTCAACAAGGGCGACCTGCTGGACGATGAGGAGCGCCAGGCGCGCGCCGAGGCGATCGTGAAGGCGCTCGACTGGAAGGCCCCATGGTTCGTCGCCTCGGCGATCGGCCGCGAAGGCACCTGGCCGATCATGCTGCAGGTCCAGCGCTTCTTCGACGAAACCAAACGCGCGGCGGCCGAGGCCGCGGAGGACATGGCCGAGCGCGCGCGGATGCGCGATGGCTGAGCTATCCGCCGGCTTTCGCGCAGGCGCAAAAAAGCCGGCCAAGGCCGGCTTTTCGATGCAGCACCGCGCCCCGAAGGGCGGCGGTCGCGCCGGATCAGGCGGCCTTGAGGGCCTTGATGCGGGCGTTGATGCGGCTCTTGTGGCGGGCCGCCTTGTTCTTGTGGATCAGGCCGCGCGAGGAGTAGCGATCGAGGATCGGCACGGCGGTCTTGTAGGCGGCTTCGGCGGCAGCGGCGTCATGGGCTTCAAGGGCCTTGAGCACGCGCTTGACGGCGGTGCGCAGCATGGAGCGCTGGCTGGTGTTGCGGGCGTTGCGGACCAGGGTCTGCTTGGCGCGCTTCTTGGCGGACTTGATGTTGGCCACGTGAAACTCCGGGAAAGAGGTGTAGTTGCGACTGGAAAGACTCAAAAGTATGGCCGATTCAGCTACTTGAGTCAATCGGCCGGTCCGGGGGCGGGGGTGGTGGGGGCATGGGCATGACCCGCCCCAGCCTGCTGCGCTCGACCTTGCGTTTCAGCGGCGGGACCTTCGTGTCCCGGATCCTGGGTTTGGTCCGGGAGGTGGTCATGGCCACGGTGTTCGGCGCCAATGCCGCCACCGACGCCTTCTGGGTGGCCTTCCGCATCCCCAACTTCATGCGCCGCCTGTTCGCCGAGGGCTCGTTCTCCACCGCCTTCGTCCCGGCCCTGACCGAGGTGAAGGAGAAAGGGACGCAGGATGCGCTCCGGCTGATGATCGCCCGGGTCGCCGGCACCCTGGGGCTGGTGCTGCTTGTGGTGACCGGACTGGGCGTGGTGTTCGCGCCGGAGATCACCGCCGTGTTCGCCTCCGGCTCGCTCGACGAGCCGGCCAAGCTGAAGTTGACCAGCGACCTGCTGCGGATCACCTTCCCCTTCCTGCTGTTCGTCTCGCTGACGGCGATGGCGGGCGGCGTGCTCAACACCTTCCACCGCTTCGGCCTGCCCGCCATCGCCCCGGTGGTCATGAACCTGTGCATGATCGCGGCGGCGCTGTGGTGGGCACCGCGCTTCGACGTGCCGATCACCGCGGTGGCCTGGTCGATCCTGGCCGCCGGCATCCTGCAACTGGCCTTGCTGCTGCCGTCGCTGGCGAAGCTGGGCCTGCTGTCCTGGCCGCGCTGGGGCTGGCGCGCGCCGGAAGTGCGCAAGGTGATGAAGCTGATGATCCCGACTCTTTTCGGTTCATCCGTTGCCCAAGTGAACCTGCTCTTCGACACCATGATCGCGGTCTACCTGGTCACCGGCTCGCAGACCTGGTTGTCGCAGAGTGACCGCCTGCTGGAGTTCCCGCTGGGCATGTTCGGCGTGGCCCTGGGCACGGTGATCCTGCCGACGCTGTCGCGCCACCACGTCAACACGGACCACGCGGGCTTTTCGAAGGCGCTGGACTGGGGCCTGCGCACCACGCTGCTGATCGCGGTGCCGGCGATGCTGGGCCTGGTGCTGCTGGCCGGACCGCTGATCGCCACCCTGCTGCAGCATGGGGAGTTCACCCCGCACGACACCCGCATGGCCTCGCTGTCGCTGGCCGCGCTCAGCCTCGGCCTGCCGGCCTTCGCCCTGGTGAAGGTACTGGCGCCGGCTTTCTTCGCCCGCCAGGACACCAGGACCCCGGTGCGTGCCGGCGTCACTTCGATGATCGCGAACATGATGTTGAACGCGGTCTTCCTGGCGATCCTGTTTGCGCTCTGGCACCGCCCGGGCGACCTCGACCAGGGCTGGCTGCAGGCGCTGTCCAAGGTGCCCGGCCTGCACGTGGCGCTGGCGCTGGCTAGCGCGGTGGCCAGCTACCTCAACCTGTGGATGCTTTGGCGCGCGTTGCGCCGCGACGGCATCTACCAGCGCGAGCCGGGCTGGCTGCGGTTCAGCCTGCGGCTGCTGCTGGCCTGCGCGGCGATGGTGGCGGTGCTGCTGGCGGGACTCTGGCTGTGGCCGGACTGGACCGGCGGAGTGTGGGAGCGGGTCTCCAGGCTGGCGGTGCTGGTGGGCGGCGGTGGCCTGGCCTACCTGGCGGCGATGCTGGCGCTGGGCTTCCGGCTGCGGGAATTGCGCGGAAACTGAGGCCGTCCCAGCCGCTATACTTTCGGGCATGAGCAAGCTGTTCCGGGACGTCGGGGGCGAGGTGGCCTGCCCCCAGGGCAGCGTGGCGTGCATCGGAGCTTTCGACGGCCTGCATCGTGGGCATCAGGCGCTGGTCGGCCACGCGCTCGCGCGCGCCCGGCAGCTCGACCTCGCCGCGGCGGCGCTCAGCTTCGAACCCTTGCCGCGCGAGTTCTTCGCCCGCGGCGAGCGGCCCGCGCGGCTGCTGCTGCCGCGGGCCAAGTTCGAAGGCCTGCGCGCGCTGGGCATGGACTGCGTGGGGCTGCTGCGTTTCAACGCCGCGCTCAGCGCGATGCCGGCGGGCGAATTCGTGCGCCGCGTGCTGGTGGACAAGCTGCGCGCGCGGGAAGTCTGGGTCGGGCCCGAGTTCCGATTCGGCAAGGGCCGGCAGGGCGACATCGAACTGCTGCGGCAGTTGGGCGCGGAGTTCGGGTTCGAGGCCGGCGAGATCGCGCCGGTGGCGGCCGAGGGCGACCGGGTGTCGAGTTCGCGCCTGCGCGAGCAGCTGGCCGCCGGCGACCTCGAGGGCGCGGCGGCGGGTCTCGGCCGGCGCTACGCGATCGACGGCAAGGTCGTGCGCGGCCGGCAGCTCGGCCGCCGCCTTGGTTATCCGACCGCCAACCTGCGGCTGATGGGCAAGCGCACGGCGCTGACCGGCATCTACGCCACTTGGGTGCACGGCGTCGGCGTGCGGCCGATGGCCAGCGTCTCGAGCCTGGGCACGCGGCCGACGGTGTACGGCACCGAGCCCTTGCTCGAGGCGCATCTGTTCGACTTCGACGGTGATCTCTACGGGCGCCGGATCCGCGTGGAGTTCGTGCAGAAGCTGAGAGACGAGGAAAGGTTCGACGATCTGCCCGCGCTGGTGCGGCAGATGGACAAGGATGCCGAGCAGGCGCGACGCCGGCTACGGCAGGACGAGACAGCAGGAGCGACAGCGACGTGAGCAAGGACTACAAGTCCACCATCAGCCTGCCGGAAACGGCCTTCCCGATGCGCGGCGACTTGCCCAAGCGCGAGCCGGGCATCCTCGCCGGCTGGCAGCAACAGGGGCTCTACGCGCGGATCCGCGAGAAGTCGGCGGGTCGCCCGTCGTTCGTGCTGCACGACGGCCCGCCCTACGCCAATGGCGCGATCCACATCGGCCATGCTGTGAACAAGGTGCTCAAGGACATGGTGGTCAAGTCGCGCCTGCTGGCCGGCTTCGACGCACCCTACGTGCCGGGCTGGGATTGCCACGGCCTGCCGATCGAGCTGGCGGTGGAGAAGAAGTTCGGCAAGGTCGGCGAGAAGCTCGATGCCGCGGCGTTCCGGCAGAAGTGCCGTGAATACGCCGCCGCGCAGATCGAAGGCCAGAGCCGCGACTTCCAGCGCCTCGGCGTGATCGGTGAGTGGGACCGGCCGTACCGCACCATGGATTTCGCCTTCGAGGCGGACATGCTGCGCTCGCTGGCGAAGATCGTCGAGCGCGGCCATTTGTCGCGCGGCGTGAAGCCGGTGCACTGGTGCTTCGACTGCGGCTCGGCCCTGGCCGAGGCGGAAATCGAGTACGCCGACAAGACCTCGCCGATGGTGGACGTGGCCTATGACGCGGTGGACGCCGCCACGCTCGCCGCGAAGTTCGGCGTGGACGCCAGCGATGCGATCGGCGGCATCCCGATCTGGACCACCACGCCGTGGACGCTGCCGGCTTCGCTGGCGGTGACGCTCGGCCCCGATCTGGATTACGTGCTGGTCGAAGGGCCGGCGCGCGACGGCAAGCGCCAGTGGCTGGTGCTGGCCGAGGCGCTGGCCGACGCGGCGCTGCGTCGCTATGGCGTGGCCGAGACGGTCGTGCTCGGCCGCGCGAAGGGCGCGGCGCTGGAAGGCCTGCAACTGCGGCATCCGTTCTACGCGCGCATCGTGCCGGTCATCCTCGGCGACCACGTCACCACCGACGCCGGCACCGGCGCCGTGCACACCGCGCCCGGCCACGGCCAGGAAGACTTCGCGGTCGGGCAGAAGTACGGGCTGGACGTGCTCAACCCGATCGACGGCAAGGGCGTGTTCCTGCCGAGCACGGAACTCTTCGCCGGCCAGTACATCTGGAAGGCCAACGATTCGATCGTTGCCCTGCTGGGCGAACGCGCGGTATTGCTTGCCTCCGGCTCGCTCACCCACAGCTACCCGCATTGCTGGCGCCACAAGACGCCGGTGGCCTTCCGCGCCACGCCGCAATGGTTCATCTCCATGGAGCAGGCCAACCTGCGCCGCGACGCGCTGAAGGCGATCGAGGGCGTGCAGTGGATCCCGGACTGGGGCCAGGCGCGCATCGCCGGCATGATCGAGGGGCGCCCGGACTGGTGCATCAGCCGCCAGCGCACCTGGGGCGTGCCGATCGCGCTGTTCATCCATCGCGAGACCGGCGAGCCGCATCCGCGCAGCGTCGAACTCATGCGTGCCGTGGCCGATCGCGTGGCGCAGTCGGGCGCCGACGCCTGGTTCGCGCTGGATGCCTCTGACCTGCTCGGCGCCGAAGCCGCGCACTACGACAAGGTCACCGACATCCTCGACGTCTGGTTCGACTCCGGCGTCACCCACGAGGGCGTGCTGGCGGCGCGGCCGCAGGACGGCCTGCACAAGCCGGCGGATCTCTACCTGGAAGGTTCGGACCAGCACCGCGGCTGGTTCCAGAGCTCGCTGCTGACCGGCGTGGCGATGGACGGCGCGGCGCCCTACAAGGCGGTGCTCACCCACGGCTTCACCGTGGACGCCAGCGGTCGCAAGATGTCCAAGTCGATCGGCAACGTGGTCGAGCCGCAGAAGGTCAACGACTCGCTGGGCGCCGACGTGCTGCGGCTGTGGATCGCCTCGGCCGACTACCGCAACGAGATGTCGGTGTCCGACGAGATCCTCAAGCGCAGCGCCGACGCGTACCGCCGCATCCGCAACACCGCGCGCTTCCTGCTGGGCAACCTGGCCGGCTTCGACCCCGCCGCGCACCTGCTGCCGGTGGAGGACTGCCTGCTGCTCGACCGCTGGGCCATGGCCCGCGCGCGCGCATTGCACGAGCGCATCCAGGAGGCCTACCGGGACTACGACTTCGCCCGCGTGGTCGCGCTGGTGCAGAACTTCTGCACCAATGACCTCGGTGCGCTGTACCTGGACGTGACCAAGGACCGCCTGTACACGATGCAGGAAGGCAGTACGGGGCGGCGTTCGGCGCAGAGCGCGATGTTCCGCATCCTCGAGGCCTTCGTGCGTTGGGTCGCGCCGGTGCTGGCCTTCACCGCCGACGAGATCTGGGGTTACCTGCCGGGTCCTCGCGAATCGAACGTGCTGTTCACCACCATCGCCGACGTCGACGCGCTGTTGCCGGCCGAGGGTGGCTACCGCCAGGCCGATAGCGCGCTGATGGATCGCCTGCTGGCCCTGCGCGAGGCCGTGGGCAAGGTGCTCGAGCCGATGCGTGCCGACGGCAAGATCGGCGCTTCGCTGGCGGCGGAGGTCTCGGTCTTCACCGACCTCGAGGCGCTCGAGTTGGCGGCGCATCCCGGGCTGGCGGAGGAACTGCGCTTCCTGTTCATCACCTCGGCGCTCGAAGTCGGCGCGGCGGATGCGCGGCCCGCCGATGCGGTCGCCGCGGAAGGCGGCGGCGCCTGGATCTTCGCCCGGCCCAGCGAGCACGCCAAGTGCGTGCGCTGCTGGCACTACCGGCCGGAGGTCGGTTCCTTCCCGGACGACCCGGAGTTGTGCGGCCGTTGCGTGGAAAACGTCAACGGCGCCGGCGAGACGCGGAGGTACTTCTGATGAGCCGCGAGCTTCCTTCGCCGAACGCGCTGAACTGGCTGGGCCTGTCGGCCGTGTTGCTGGTGCTGGACCAGTGGACCAAGTGGCTGGCGGTGCGCCATCTCGAGTTCCAGGTCCCGGTGGAGTTCGTGCCGGGCTTCTGGAACTGGACCCTGACCCACAACACCGGCGCCGCCTTCAGCTTCCTGGCCAACGCCGGCGGCTGGCAGCACGGTTTCTTCATCGGCCTGGCCCTGCTGGTCAGCGTGGTGCTGGCGGCGGGCCTGCGCAAGACCGCGCGCGGCGACTGGCGCACGGCGCTGCCCTTCGCCCTGGTGATCTCCGGGGCGGTCGGCAACGTCATCGACCGCCTGCGCTTCGGCTACGTGGTGGACTTCGTGCAGTGGTATGCCGGCAGCTTCCACTGGCCGGTGTTCAACCTGGCCGACAGCTGCATCGTGGTGGGGGCGGTGCTTCTGGTGTTGTTCACGCTCCGGCACCCGCAGGGGGCCAAGCTGTGAGGATGGAGGCGACCTGATGGACATCGTGCTCGCCAACCCCCGCGGGTTCTGCGCCGGCGTCGACCGCGCGATCGAGATCGTCAAGCGCGCGATCGAGACGCTCGGCGCGCCGATCTACGTGCGCCACGAGGTGGTGCACAACCGCTTCGTGGTCGAGGACCTCAAGCAGCGCGGCGCGGTCTTCGTCGAGGAACTCGACGAGGTGCCCGCCGGCGGCACGGTGATCTTCAGCGCCCACGGCGTCTCGCAGGCCGTGCGTGCCGACGCCGAGGAACGCGGCCTGCGCGTGTTCGACGCCACCTGCCCGCTGGTGACCAAGGTGCACATCGAGGTCGCGCGCCACTGCCGCGCCGGCCGCGACGT
>CBININ010000103.1:0-7628 GCA_966250755.1 uncultured Gammaproteobacteria bacterium
CGGCGGCGGGGCTGGAGCAGGCCGACAGCGCGCAGCAAAGCAGGCCCAGTACGGCCGCCGCCGGTGCGGCGGGCGAAGGGCCCGGTCGGCGTCCAACTGGCGCCCCGGACCGCCCCTGCGGATAATGCGCGGCTCCCATCGGGGCCGAGTGTGCCCGATCACCCCCGACTCGTCACCCGCGCGACGCCCGCGTCGCCCCACCGGAATTCCCATGAAGATCGAAGACAACCGCGTCGTCCGTTTCCACTACACCGTGTCCGAAGCCGGGCAGGGCCAGATCGAGTCCTCGCGCGAGCTGGAACCGGTCGCCGTGTTGATCGGCCACGGCAACCTCATCGCCGGGCTCGAAGAGGCGATGAAAGCGCGCGAGGCGGGCGATCGGTTCGAGGTCACGCTCGCGCCCGAGCAGGCCTACGGCCAGCGTAACGAAGCGATGGTACAGCGCGTGCCGCGCAAGCACTTCAAGAACGCGAAGCTGGCGCCGGGCCTGCAGGTCACGCTGCCGACCGACCAGGGCCCGCGCGCGATGACCATCAGGAAGGTCGGCATGAGCGTGGTGGACGTGGACCTCAACCACCCGATGGCGGGCAAGACCCTGGCCTTCGACGTCGAGATCGTGGACGTGCGCGAAGCCACGGCCGAGGAAATCGCCCACAAGCACGTGCACGGCGACGGCGGCCACCAGCACTGAGGAAAGCCTGCGCGCCGCGTGCGCGGGGATTCACGGCGTGGCGGGGCCGGTGCGCCGGCCCCTGCCGGTCAGTAGACGTTGACCGCGCCCCAGCTCGCGGCGACCGCCGCGGCTTCGGCCGAACCGGCGCCATACAGGTCGATCGCCGCCGCCAGCGTGGCGGCGCGGGCGCCGCGATAGTCGGTGTCCGACACCATGTACACGGTCAGCGCGCGGAACCAGATGCGCGCGGCCTTGTCCCGGCCGATGCCGGCCAGGCTGGCGCCGTTGCAGGTCGGCGAGCTGTGGTCGACGCCGTTGAAGGTCTTCGCGCCGCTGCCTTCGGCCAGCAGGTAGAAGAAGTGGTTGGCCACGCCCGAGCCCATGTGCACGTCGAGCAGGCCGACGTTGCTGTTGTAGCAGGCCGGCGAACCGCCGTCCTTGGCCGGGTTCCACATGTAGCGCAGGGCCTTCTGGGTCGCGCTGCCCGGCACGTTCTTCAGGAAGAACTGCTCGCCGATCATGTAGTCGGGCGCATCGTCCGGATTGCCGGCGTAGAACTCGACCATCGTGCCGAAGATGTCCGAGCTCGCCTCGTTCAACGCACCCGATTCGCCGGAATAGATCAGCCCCGCGCTGGAACTGGTGACGCCGTGGCTGAGCTCGTGCGCGGCGGTGTCCAGGTTCACCAGCGGCCCCCAGCTCTTGCCGTCGCCGTCGCCCATGCCGATGCAGTTGCAGCCGTCGAGCCAGAAGGCGTTGTTGTAGGCGGTGCCGAAATGCACCTTGGCCAGCACGCCGCTGCCCTGGCCGTCCCAGCCGGCGCGGCCGTGGACCCTGGCGAAGTAGTCGGTGGCCGTGACCAGGCCGTAGTGGGCATCGGCGCCGGCGGACTGGCGGTCCGTGGTCTGGCCGCGGCCCCAGGTGTTGTCGCCGTCCATGAAGGGTACGCCGTCGCCGCTGGTGGCGCCGCGCATGTCCTGGGTGCGGATGCCGCGGATGGCGTCGCGCAGCTCGTAGCTGCCGCCGCAGGACACGGTCGGCAGTTCGACCATGCCGGCGTACAGCGTGCGACCCTGGCCTAGCGCCGGGTCCACCGCCAGGCAACTGGTGCCGCCGTTGCCGGCGGTCGGGCGACCGCCCTTGGCCGCATAGGCATTGCTCCAGCGGTCGAGGATGGCGCCGCTCATCGCGTCCACCACGTAGCTCATGTCGGCGAAGGTGGCATCCGGGTTCACGCCCTGGAAGCGCACCTGCCAGGCCAGGCGCGGCGCGCGACCGCCCTTGGCGTAGGCGACGAGCTCGGACTCGGGCAGCGCGCCGAAGCCCAGGCCGAACTCTGCGCCGGCGATGACGATGGCCTCGTCGGCATCCAGCCGCGGCTTGGTGGACAGCTTCATCGCACCGCGCAGGCTGGTGCTCATCGAGCGAAGCTTGCCGCCGCGCGAATGCACCAGCAGGTCGCCGCCGATCACCCGCAGACCGCCGAGGTGGCGCTGGAAGCGCACGTGTTCGGTGCCGTCGGCGTCCACCACCACGTTGCGGGCCTCGAGGCGCTCGAGGGTGGAAAGACGGGCGAGCGCGCGATTGGCGCTGGCGAGTTTCAAGGCACGCTCGGCGGCCGCGTCCCGCCCGCCGGGGGGGAGGGGTGCGGCGCTGGCACTGGCGGCCAGCATGAAAGCAAGAACGAGCGAGACGCGGCCGGCGAGCATGTCCTGGAACTCCTAGACGTGCGGCCGGGGGTCCGCGACGCAATTGGAACAAATTGTGAACTGGTTCGCAACAGGAAACGGAACCAGATCACACAAGCGGACAGGACTGAGGACTGCGCCACACAAGCAGACGGCTCGTTCGCCTGGTCGTCTCGCGACCGCGTGAGAATCGCGCTCGCTGGCCGGGACCGCCGGACCGCGCCGCGGCCGAAAGCCTCCCTGTCCTTCGTATTCGGGACCTGTGGCCTATTTTCGGCGCCGTCTTCACGGCGCCTAATGGGCGCGCAATCCAGGGGAGCCACATGTCCAGCATCCAGATCGATACCGGCGCCCCGGCGCTGGCCACGCCCATTCCGAGCAGCGAGCGCATCCAGGCCCTCGACGTCGTGCGCGGCTTCGCGCTGATCGGCATCTTCCTGATGAACATCGAGTGGTTCAACCGCCCGATCGCCGAGCTCGGAGGGTTGCCGACCAACGTGCACGGCGCCGACTACTGGGCCGGCTACCTGATCTACATCCTGGTGCAGGGCAAGTTCTGGACGATGTTCTCGTTCCTGTTCGGCATGGGCTTCGCGGTGATGCTCACCCGCGCCGAGCGCGCGGGCCGCTCTTTCCTGGTGCCCTACGTCCGCCGCATCGCCGCGCTGGCGGTGTTCGGCGCGCTGCACCACGTCTTCCTGTGGGCCGGCGACATCCTCTTCAGTTACGCGGTGGCGGCGCTGTGCCTGCTGTTGCTGCTGTGGGCGCGCTGGTGGGCGCTGCTGGGCCTGGTGGTGCTGGGCGCCGTACTGGCGGCCGCAGGGTTGCCCGACATCGGTGGCCCGATCGCCTCGGGCCTGGCGATCGTGTGCCTGGCGGCGCTGTTCCTGCGCTACGAAGGCCGCGTGGGCGGCGGCGGGCCGTATTGGTCCAGCCTGCCCTTCCTCGTGTTCGGCGCGATTGGCCTGGGCGTGGCGATCCTCGCCGGGGTGGTGGGCTTCATTCCCGGCGAAGCGCGCTGGCCGGCGGCGATCGTCTCCTCGATCCTGCTGCTGGTCGGCTATCTCGCGCAGCGTTACAAGCAGCCGCTGGAGCCGCGTCCGCGCCGCCTCGGCGTGGCGATGTACATCGTGCCTTTCCTGATGATGCTCAGCTTTGGCCTGTTCCAGGTGCTCGGGCCGCAGCCGCCCAAGCCGAGCGAGGCGCAGGTGCAAGCGGCGCTCGTCGAGGCGAAGGCCGACCGTGCCGAGCGCGAGGCCGCCGAGGCCGCGCCGCCGCGCTCGGGCAAGGACAAGACCCGCGCCGAGGCCGAGGCGAAGGCCAGGGCCGAGGCGGACAAGCAGAAGTCGCCCACCGAGAAGGCTGCCCTGCGCGAGGCCAACCGCCGCCTCAACCGCGCCGAGCACGACGAGCGCGTGGTCGAGGAGCGCACCCTGCAGACCACCGGCAGCTACGCCGACTTCGTGCGCTTCCGCGCCAAGGACTTCGCCGAGAACGCCGCCGGCGAGTTCGGCTTCGCCGCCATCCTGCTGGGCATGTTCCTGCTCGGCTACTGGTTCGTGCGCACCGGCATCATGGAGCGCACCGGCGAGCACCTGCCGCTGTTCCGCAAGCTCGCGACCATCGGCCTGCCGATCGGCGTGGGCCTGGGCATCGTCGGAAGCCTGATCGCCACGCACCCGACGCCGGGCATGGCTCAGGATCCCTTCCAGGTCGCGATGAGCCTGCTGATGATCGGCAACCTGCCGGCCTGCCTGGGTTACGTCAGCCTGATCGTGCTGATGCTGCATTCCTCCAGCGTGTTCAACCGCATCCGCGTGCTGGCGCCGCTGGGACGCATGGCGCTGACCAACTACCTGACCCACTCCGTCGTCGCCTCGATGTTCTTCTTCGGCTACGGCCTGGGCAACTACGGCATGGGCCGCGCCGCGCAGGTCGGTTTCGTGTTCACCGTGATCGCGCTGCAGGTGGTGTTCTGCCACTGGTGGCTGTCGAAGTTCCGCTACGGCCCGATGGAATGGCTGTGGCGCGCGATCACCTACTGGCAGCTGCCGGCGATGCGCCGCGCCGCCGAGCCGGCGCTGGAGGCGCGCGCCGTCGCCTGATGGCGCCGGCGTCCCGGGCCCGCGCACGCGCGCGTCGCGCGGGGCCTGACGCGGGCTCGCGCCGCCTTACAATGGCGGCATGAGCACAAGATCCGACGACGTCGTCGTGCTGGGAGGCGGGGCGATCGGCCTGGCCTGCGCCCTGCACCTGCAGCAAGCTGGCCGCGGCGTGCGGCTGATCGAACGCGGCCGCATCGGCGGCGCAACTTCGCTTGGCAACTGCGGCACCCTGACGCCCAGCCATGCGCCGCCGCTGGCCGCGCCCGGCACGCTGCTGAAGGCGCTGAAGTGGATGCTGCGCCCGGATGCGCCGCTCTACGTCAAGCCGCGCCTGGATCCGGCGCTGGCGGCCTGGCTGCTGCATTTTGCCGCGCGCTGCAACCGCCGTGACTGGCAGGCCAGCGCACGACCCAAGGGCGACCTGCTGGTGCTTTCGCGGCGCCTGATCGAGGAACTCGTGCGCACGCATGCCATGGATTGCCGCTTCGAGGCGCTTGGCATGCGCTACGTCTACCGCAATCCGCGCGTGTTCGACCAGGACGCGGTCGAGTTGGCGGGACTGCGCGAATTCGGCATCGCGGCCGAGCCGATGGCCGGCGCGGCGCTGGAGTCCGAGGAGCCTGCTTTCCTGCCGGGCCTCGCCGGCGCCATCCACTTTCCCGGCGACGCGCACCTGCGGCCCGACCGTTACTGCGCCGAGTTGCTGCGCGTTTTCCAGGCCGCGGGCGGCGTGGTGGAGGAGGGCAACGAGGCGATCGGCTTGCGCAACGCGCGCGGCCGCGTGGATGGCGTGGACACCGCGCAGGGCCCGCGCCCTGCGCGCGACGTCGTCGCCGCGCTTGGCCCCTGGTCCGCGCCCTGGCTCGAACCGCTGGGCCTGCGCCTGCCGATCCAGCCCGGCAAAGGCTATTCGATCACCTGGACGCGGCCGCGGCGGGCGCCGCGGGTGCCGGTGGTGTTGCGCGAGCACAGCGTCTGCGTCACCGCCTGGGACGACGGCTTCCGGCTCGGCAGCACGATGGAGTTCTCCGGCTACGACGCCAGCCTCAACCGCCTGCGCCTCGACGCGCTGGTGCGCGGCGCGTCCGAGTACCTGCACGAACCGACCGGCGGCGAACTCAAGCAGGAATGGTTCGGCTGGCGACCGATGACCTACGACGACCTGCCCTTGATCGGCGCCGCGCCCGGCGCGCCGGGCCTGTGGCTGGCGACCGGCCACGGCATGATGGGCATCGGCATGAGCGCGGCGACCGGCCGCTTGCTGACGGAGTTGATGACCGGGGCCGAGCCTTGCCTGGATCCCCATCCGTACCGCGTCGGGCGCTTTGGCTGAGTACCATGGCCGGCATGGACGTCTTCTCGCTGCATCGCGGCACCGCGCCCCTGCTGCTCAGCCTGCCGCACGACGGCAGCCACATCCCGGAGCCACTCGCCGCGCGCATGCCGCCGGAGGCGCGGCGCGCGCCCGATACCGACTGGCATGTGAGCCGGCTGTACGCCTTCGCCCGCGAGCTCGGCGCGTCGGTGCTGGTGCCGACGCATTCGCGCTACGTGGTCGATCTCAACCGGCCGCCGGATGACGTCTCGCTGTACCCGGGGCAGAACACCACCGGACTGTGCCCGAGCGTGCGTTTCAGCGGCGATCCGGTGTACCTGCCAGGGCAGGAGCCCTCGGCGGACGAGGTGCGCGCGCGCGTCGCGACCTACTGGCAGCCCTACCACGAGGCGCTGCAGGACGAGCTCGCCCGCCTCCGCGCGGCGCACGGCCGCGTGTTGCTGTGGGAAGGCCATTCGATCCGCTCGATGGTGCCCTTCCTGTTCGAGGGAAGACTGCCGGACCTCAATGTCGGCACCGCCGGCGGCGCGAGCTGCGCGCCCGGCGTGCAGTCGCGCATCGGGGCGACGCTTGCCGCGCAGGACTACTATTCCTGGGTGGTCAACGGGCGCTTCAAGGGCGGCTACATCACCCGCCACTACGGCCGGCCCGACGCCGGCGTTGACGCCGTGCAGCTCGAACTCGCCCAGCTCAACTACATGGACGAGGACAGCTTCGACTACGACGAAGCGCGCGCCGCGCGCCTGCAGCCCCTGCTGCGCCGCCTGTTGCAGGCGGCGTCGGGCTAGGGCTTCAGACCTCGAGCGAGGCCAGGTCGCCCTTGGTCTCGAGCCAGGACTTGCGGTCGGGGGCGCGCTTCTTCGACAGCAGCATGTCCATCAGGCCGCGGGTCTGGCCGGCGTCCTCGATCGTCAGCTGCACGAGCCGCCGGGTGTCGGGATGGATCGTCGATTCGCGCAGCTGTGACGGGTTCATCTCGCCCAGCCCCTTGAAGCGCGTCACGTTCACCTGGCCGCGGATCTTCTCCTTCTCGATGCGCTCGAGCAGGATGCGCTTCTCTTCCTCGTCCAGCGCGTAGAACACCTGCTTGCCCACGTCCACCCGGAACAGCGGCGGCATCGCCACGAAGATGTGGCCTGCGCGCACCAGTGCGGGGAAGTGCTTGAGGAACAGCGCCGACAACAGGGTCGCGATGTGCAGGCCGTCGGAGTCGGCGTCGGCCAGGATCACCACCTTGCCGTAGCGCAGGCCGGCGATGTCCTCGACGCCCGGGTCGCAGCCGATCGCCACCGCCAGGTCGTGCACTTCGGTGGAGGCGAGCACGCCGCTGCTCTCGACTTCCCAGGTGTTGAGGATCTTGCCGCGCAGCGGCAGGATCGCCTGGAAGTCCTTGTCGCGCGCCTGCTTGGCGCTGCCGCCCGCGGAGTCGCCTTCCACCAGGAACAACTCGGTGCGCGAGAGGTCCTGCGAGATGCAGTCGGCCAGCTTGCCGGGCAGGGCGGGGCCCTGGGTGATCTTCTTGCGGACGACCTGCTTCTCGGTCTTGAGCCGCGCCGCCGCGCGTTCGATCGCCAACTGGGCGATCTGCGTGCCGATCTCGACATGCTGGTTCAGCCAGAGCGAGAAGGCGTCGTGCACCGCGCCCTCGATGAAGGCGGCGGCCTGGCGCGAGGACAAGCGCTCCTTGGTCTGGCCGCTGAACTGCGGGTCGGTCATCTTCAGCGAAAGCACGCAGCTCACGCGGTCCCACACGTCCTCGGGCGCCAGCTTGACGCCGCGCGGCAGCAGGTTGCGGAAGTCGCAGAACTCGCGCAGCGCGTCGGTGA
>CBININ010000104.1:0-7604 GCA_966250755.1 uncultured Gammaproteobacteria bacterium
GTGCGCTGCATGTCGGTGACTTCCTCGGGCCGCTCGTCGATCAGCAGCACGATCAGGTGGACGTCGGGGTGGTTGGCCATGATGGCCTGGGCGACGTTCTGCATCAGCATGGTCTTGCCGGCCTTGGGCGGCGAGACGATCAGCGCGCGCTGGCCCTTACCCTGCGGCGCCATCAGGTCCATGATGCGGCCGGTGATGTCCTCGCTCGAGCCGTTGCCGCGCTCGAGGTTGAAGCGCTTGCGCGGGAACAGCGGGGTGAGGTTCTCGAACATCACCTTGCCGCGCGAGGCCTCCAGCGGCTCGCCGTTGAGCGTGTCGAGCGTGTTCAGCGCGACGTAGCGCTCGCCGTCCTTCGGGCTGCGGATGCGGCCGGTGACCTCGTCGCCGGTGCGCAGGTTGAAGCGGCGGATCTGGCTGGGCGAGATGTAGACGTCGTCCGGGCCGGCCAGGTAGCTGGCATCACTGCTGCGCAGGAAGCCGTAGCCGTCCGGCAGGATCTCCAGCACGCCGTCGGCGGCCACGCCGTTGGGATGGCGCGAGAGCACCTTCAGCAGTGCGAAGGTGACGTCCTGCTTGCGCATGCGCGCCACGCCCTCGTGCAGGCCGAGGGTCTCGGCCATCTCGAGCAGCTTGTGCGCCGGCATCTTCTTGAGCTGGTTGAGCGAGTAGGACGGGAAGTCCGGCGGCAGCTGCGGGCCGGTGTAGGGGCGGTCGTTGCCGTTGCCGTCCTCGTCCTGGCGGAAGGAGCCGCGGTCGTCCTCGTTGCCGCGCTCGCGGTCGCGGCCGCCGCGGTTGCGATCGCGGAAGCGGTCGCGGCGGTTGCGGTTGCGGCCCTGGAAGTCGTTCGGGTTCTGGCCGCCCTGGTTCTGGCCGCCTTGCTGGTGGCCGCCTTGTTGCTGGCCGCCTTGCGGGTTCGGGTTCTGGCCGCCCTGCGGCCGTTCGCGCTGGGCGTCGTCGCCGCGCGATTCCTGCGGGGCATTGGCGTTGTTGACCTCGGCGCGCGGCGCCTCGGGGCGACGCTCCTGCGCGGATTCGGCGGGTGCCTGGCGCTCGACGGCGGGCGCGGGGGCGCGTTCGGCGACGGCGGGGGCGGCGGCTTCGGGGCGGGCGGCGCGCGGCTTGCGCGTGCGCTTCTCGGCAGGGCTGCCGGTTTCGGTTTCGTTGTCGGACACGGGGTTCCTCGCGAATGCGAGTGAGAGGGAGGGGATGCCACAGAGGGCCGGCGCGAGGCGCCCGGCGGGACTTACGCTAACAAGCCGGCGGCCAATCCACAAGCCGGCGGGAAACACATCGTTCAGTGTGGACTGGGAAACCGGCGCATCGTGCACGGCTTCCCAGGGGCGGAAAGGGCGGCCGGAGGCCGCCCCCGGTCATACGGCCTTGTCGATGAACGATGAAAGTTGCGACTTGCCGACCGCACCCACCTGCGTGGAATGCACGGCGCCGTTCTTGAACAGCATCAGGGTCGGGATGCCGCGCACCGCGTACTGGCGCGGCACCTTCGGGTTGTGGTCGATGTTGAGCTTCACGACCTTGACCTTGCCCGCGTACGTCCCTGCCAGTTCATCAACAATCGGACCGATCATCTTGCAGGGACCGCACCACTCGGCCCAGAAGTCCACGAGCACCGGGGTGTCGGACTTGAGCACCTGGGCCTCGAAGTCGTCGTCGCCTACATGCAGCACCTGGTCACTCACGGGCAAACTCCCTGATTTGTCTGGCAATTGATTGGGCGGCAAGGCCGCCGGATACGGTAAACTGGGGGTTGAACGAGCCGAAAACAAGTCGGCGACCCGACCCCGGGCTCGGCGCAGTGTGCGACCCCGGGGCGACACGCGCAAGCACGGAAACCCCGTGCGAATGAGACCCCATGACTGACCAGATCGACGCCCCGACCGCCGCCAAGCCCGGCGACAAGCCCCTGACCGATATCGCTTTTTCGAACTTCGACCTGCATCCGGCCCTGCTCGCCGGACTGGACGCGGCGGGCTTCACCCGCACCACCCCGATCCAGGCCATGACCCTGCCGATCTCGCTGGCCGGCCGCGATGTCGCAGGGCAAGCCCAGACCGGCACCGGCAAGACCCTGGCCTTCCTGGTGACCCTGGTCAACCGGCTGCTGACCCGCCCGGCCCTGGCCAACCGCGGTCCCGCCGACCCCCGCGCCATGATCCTGGCGCCGACCCGCGAGCTGGCGATCCAGATCCACAAGGACGCCGAGAAGTTCGCCTCCGCCCTCGGCCTCAAGTTCGCCCTGGTCTACGGCGGCGTGGACTACGACAAGCAGCGCGCCCAGCTGATGTCGGGTTGCGACGTGATCATCGCCACCCCCGGCCGCCTGATCGACTACGTGCGCCAGGGCGTGGTGCACCTGCACGCCTGCGAGGTCTGCATCCTCGACGAGGCCGACCGCATGTTCGACCTCGGCTTCATCAAGGACCTGCGCTTCCTGCTGCGCAAGCTGCCGATCCGCGAGGAGCGCCAGACCCTGCTGTTCTCCGCCACCCTGAGCCACCGCGTGCTCGAGTTGGCCTATGAGCACATGAACGAGCCGGAGAAGCTCATCGTCGAGGCCGAGACCATCACCGCGGCGCGCGTGCGCCAGGTGGTGTACTTCCCGTCGAACGAGGAGAAGCTGCCGCTGCTGATCGGCCTGCTGTCGCGCACCGAGGCCAACCGGACCATGGTCTTCGTCAACACCAAGGCCTGGGTCGAGCGCGTCGGCCGCGCGCTCGAGCGCGCCGGCTACCGGGTCGGCGTGCTGTCCGGCGACGTGCCGCAGAAGAAGCGCCAGACCCTGCTCTCGCGCTTCCAGAAGGGCGAGCTGGAGATCCTGGTGGCCACCGACGTCGCCGCCCGCGGCCTGCACATCGACGCGGTCAGCCACGTCTACAACTTCGACCTGCCCTTCGACGCCGAGGACTACGTGCACCGCATCGGCCGCACCGCGCGGCTGGGCATGGAAGGCGACGCGGTCAGCTTCGCCTGCGAGATCTATGCGCAGTCGTTGCCGGAGATCGAGGCCTATATCGAACAGAAGATTCCCGTGGAGCCGGTCACCCGCGAGCTGCTGGAAGCCAGGCCGCGCCCGAAGCGCGAGCCGGTGCTCGACGAGAACGGCCAGCCGGTGGAGAGCATCGCCGACATCTTCCGCGAGGCCCGCGCCGAGGCTGAGGCCAGCGGACGCGGCCGTGGCGGCCCGGGCGGCGGTCGGGGCGGTTCGCGTTCCGGTTCCGGTTCGCGCGACGCGGGTTCCCGCGGTGGGTCGTCCTCGCGCGGCCCGCGCCGCGACGGCGAGCGTCGCCCGCCGCGCGTCGAAGGCGAGGCCCGCGGGCCGCGACCGCCGCGTCCGGAAGGCGAAGCACGCCCGCCGCGCGCCGAAGGCGAAGCCCGTGCCCCGCGTCCGCCGCGCGATCCGAACGCGCCGCCGCGTCCCGAGGGCGAGCGCTCGCGCCGCCGTCGCGGCCCGCGCAACCCCGAGGGCGCGCCGTCGGTGAACATCGCCGCCCGCCAGACCGGACCGGCTCCGGCCGCGCCGGCGGCGCCGCAGACGGTGTCGAAGGAGAGCTTCCTCAAGCGCTTCGCCAGCAAGGTGAAGTCGCTGGTGTCGCCCAAGGCCTGAGTGGCCCAGGGCGGCCATCCCTGGCCGCCCTCTCCTCGTCGCCGCGCCGGATGAAATCCGCGCGCCGCGACGGCACACTGCTGCAAATGGAATTGCGGGAGCGGGCATGAGCCTGTTGCGTTTCGACGGCGTCGGCAAGACCTATCCGGGCGCGCATGTCGCGCTCGCCGACCTGAGCTTCTCGATCGAGGCCGGGGAGATGGTCTTCGTCACCGGGCATTCGGGCGCCGGCAAGAGCACGCTGTTGCGGCTCGTGCACCTGTCCGAGCGTCCCAGCCGCGGCACCGTGCTGGTGGCCGAGCGCAACCTCGCCAAGGTCCGCGGCCGGCAGGTCGCGTTGCACCGCCGCCAGGTCGGCGTGGTCCACCAGGACCATCGCCTGCTGCCCGAGCGCAGCGTGTTCGACAACGTCGCCCTGCCGCTGCGCATCGCCGGCGTGCCGTCGGCGGAGATCGGCAAGCGCGTGCGCTCGATGCTCGACAAGGTCGGCCTGGCGACGCGGGAAAAGGCGCGGCCGCTGGAGCTGTCGAGCGGCGAGCAGCAACGCGTCGGCATCGCCCGCGCGCTGGTCGGCCAGCCGCTGATCGTGCTGGCGGACGAACCCACCGGCAACCTCGATCCCACCCTGGCCGCGGAGATCATGCAGCTGTTCGCCACCGTGCAGGCGCAGGGCACCGCGGTGATCGTCGCCAGCCATGACCTCGGCCTGGTGCGCCGGCTGCGCAAGCGCGTGCTGGTGCTCGACCACGGCCGGCTGATGGACGACATCTCGCCCGAGGACCTGGCCGCATGAATACGCCCCGCGCCGACGTCCGCGTGCGCCCGTCCGCGCAACGCGTGGAGGAGGGCGGCCTGGGCCGGCGCTTCCGTGCCTGGCGCGAGCAGCATGCCTGGTCGCTGGTGTCGAGCCTCGGCCGCTTCTTCCAGCGTCCGTTCGCGACCCTGCTGACGGTCGGCGTGATGGCGGTCGCGATGGCGCTGCCGCTCGCGCTCGGCCTGGTGCTGGCCAACCTCGAGCGCCTGTCCGGCAGCGTGCAGGCCTCGCGCGAGATCGGCGTGTTCCTGCGCACGGACGCGGACGCCGCCTCCGCCGAGCGCCTCGCCGCGAGCCTGCGCACCCGCGCCGACGTGGCCGGCGTGGTGGTGAAGACGCCGGAGGAAGGACTCGCCGAGTTCCGCCAGCTCAGCGACCTCGCCGGCGCGCTGGCGCTGGTGGATGGCAATCCGCTGCCCTACGTGCTGCGCGTGCAACCCGGCGCCGGCGACGACAGCGCGCTGGCGCGCGCGATCGGCGCGATGCCGGGCGTGGAGGTGGTGCAGCACGACGCGGTGTGGCGGCGGCGGCTCGATGCCTGGCTCGACTTCGGGCGGCAGCTGACCTGGGTGATGGGCGGTCTGTTCGCGCTCGGCGTGTTGCTGGTGGTGGGCAACACCGTGCGGCTGGAGATCGGCACGCGCCGCGATGAAATCGCAGTCCTGCAACAACTCGGGGCCACCGACGGCTTCGTTCGCAGGCCGTTCATTTACCTCGGGGCATGGTACGGACTGGCGGCGGGCCTGCTGGCGCTCGCCCTGCTCGCCGCGGCGGCGGCCCTGCTGCAACCGGGACTTGCGTCACTGGTCGGCAGCTACGGCAGTCGCTTCCAATTCGAGGGGCCGGATGTTTTGTCGGTACTTGTGATCGTGTTCACGACGACGGCGCTCGGATGGCTGGGCGCATGGCTCGCCAGCGGGCACCATCTGAGGCAGACTCGACCGACCGAGCTCTGATTCCCCTCCAGCGGCTCGCGTCGCCCCCCGAAACCCCAGGCTGACCTTCGAATTCCAGTGAGTACGCCCGGCTTCCGCCTCTCCGAATCGGACACTCCGCGCATCATGGTCGTGGACGGCTCCAAGGTCGTGCGCAAGATGATCGAGGGCGTGCTGCGCCAGCAGTTGCCGAGCATGGAGTTCATCGGCGTGGAAACCGGCGAGGAAGCCAAGGCCGCGCTGCTCACCGGCGCCTTCAGCCTGGTGACCACCGCGCTGCGGCTGCCGGACATGGACGGCCTGGCGCTGGCGCGTTACCTGCGCGAACACACGCCGCAGGCCTACATCCCGATCATCGTCGTCTCCGGCGACGTGCAGGAGCGGCTCGAGAGCCGCAGCTTCAACGACAACGTCACCGACTACTTCGACAAGTCTCTGGGCTTCAACGCGCTGGCCGCCTTCATCAAGGGCTACGTGTCGCCGGAGTCGGAGCCGGGTGGCGAGGTGCTCTACGTCGAGGACTCGCGCGTCGTCGCGCTGGCCACCCGCCGCATGCTCGAGAAGCACGGCCTGCAGGTGATCCACTGCACCTGCGTGGAGGACGCCATCGCCCACCTGGAGACGATGAAGGCGCAGAACCGCATACCGGGTCCGGACGTGGTGCTGACCGATGTCTACCTGAAGGGCGATTTGACCGGCAAGGACCTG
Organism: uncultured Gammaproteobacteria bacterium; assembly: GCA_966250755.1. Lineage (GTDB taxonomy): Bacteria > Pseudomonadota > Gammaproteobacteria > Xanthomonadales > Xanthomonadaceae > Arenimonas. Next base: position 6,080 of record CBININ010000104.1, read on the forward strand.
GTCCAGGCGATCCGCAAGGACTTCGCCTATCCCAAGGGCCTGCTGCCCGTGCTGGTGATGACCGGCGACGGCAACCCGGCCAACCAGACCGACCTGCTGCGCGCCGGCGCCAACGACCTGGTGCAGAAGCCCATCGAAGAACGTTTGCTGGTGACCAAGCTGCTGTTCCAGCTGCGGGTCGGCCGGCTGATGCGCGAGAAGCGCGCGGTCCCGGCGCGGGCCCGCGGCGCGGCCTGATTCCGTGGCCGAAACGGCCCTCGGCACCCGCGGCGCCGACCCCGCCGCACTGAGACTGCATCCGTCCTGGCGCGATCGCGTCGGCGACTACCTGCTGCGCGACGACATGCAGGCGCTGGCCGGATTCCTGCGCGCCGAGAAGGCCGCCGGCAAGCGCATCTACCCGACCGGCGCGCGCATCTTCGCCGCCCTCGATGCCACGCCCTTCGATCAAGTGAAGGTCGTGATCCTCGGCCAGGACCCGTACCACGGGCCCGGCCAGGCGCACGGCCTGTGCTTCTCGGTGCCGGCGGGCGTACCGGTGCCGCCTTCGCTGCAGAACATCCACAAGGAACTGGAGCGCGACCTGGGCCTGCCGCGGCCTTCGCACGGCAATCTCGAGAGCTGGGCGAAGCAGGGTGTGCTGCTGCTCAACGCCGTGCTCACCGTCGAAGACGGCCACGCGGGCGCGCACCAGGGCAGGGGCTGGGAAGGCTTCACCGACCACATCATCGACACCCTGAGCCGCGAACGCGATGGCCTGGTCTTCATGCTCTGGGGCAGCTACGCCCAGGCCAAGGGCCGCATCATCGACGGGCGCCGCCACTGCGTGCTGCGCGCGCCCCATCCCTCCCCCTTGTCGGCGCACCGCGGGTTCCTCGGCTGCGGGCACTTCTCGGCCGCCAACCGCTGGCTGCAGGGCCGGGGGCTGGCGCCCATCGACTGGCGCCTGCCCCCGGCCCTCCAAGCTCCCGATGCTGCCGATGGGCGCGCTGCCGGCGCCGGTCCCACCCCGGCCTCGGGGCCGGCCCCTTGAAACTGCCGCCAGTCGCCCCGACTCCGTCCACAAGGGCCCGGGCGACCGGGAGAGGGCGGGCTGTAACCGTTCCATGAATGGAATGCTGTGGAACCCCCGAGGCGATCCGAGGTCAAAGGCCCCGGGTGTAAACTTCAAGGCATGAGCAAGATTCCAATGACCACCACCGCGCTGATCGCCAACAACCTGCCCATCCCGAGCGCGCTCGGGTCGCTCGACGCCTACATCGCCGCCGTCAACAGCGTGCCGGTGCTGACCGTCGAGGAAGAGCAGGCCCTCGCCCGCGCCTACCGCGACGACGAGGACCTCGACGCCGCCAAGTCGCTGGTGCTCTCGCACCTGCGCTTCGTGGTGCACGTGGCCCGCGGCTACCAGGGCTACGGCCTGGGCATGGGCGACCTGATCCAGGAAGGCAACATCGGCCTGATGAAGGCGGTCAAGCGCTTCGACCCCGACCAGGGCGTGCGCCTGGTGTCCTTCGCCGTGCACTGG
>CBININ010000105.1:0-7511 GCA_966250755.1 uncultured Gammaproteobacteria bacterium
CACCATCCTCAACATGCGCGCCCCGGGCGTGGACCTGCTGAAGATGCCGATCTTCTGCTGGACCTGGCTGATCACCGCGTTCCTGCTGATCGCGGTGATGCCGGTGCTGGCCGGCGCGGTGACCATGCTGCTGACCGACAAGTTCTTCGGCACCAGCTTCTTCAACGCGGCCGGCGGCGGCGACCCGGTGATGTTCCAGCACATCTTCTGGTTCTTCGGCCACCCCGAGGTCTACATCATGATCCTGCCGGCCTTCGGCATCGTGTCGGAGATCATCCCGACCTTCGCCCGCAAGCCGCTGTTCGGCTACCAGGCGATGATCTACGCCGTGGCCTCGATCGCCTTCCTGTCGTTCATCGTCTGGGCGCACCACATGTTCACCGTCGGCATGCCGCTGGGCGGCGAGCTGTACTTCATGTACGCCACGATGCTGATCGCCATCCCGACCGGCGTGAAGGTGTTCAACTGGGTCACCACGATGTGGCGCGGCTCGATGACCTTCGAGACCCCGATGCTGTTCGCCCTGGGCTTCGTGGTGATGTTCACCATCGGCGGCTTCTCCGGCCTGATGCTGGCCATCGTGCCGGCCGACTTCCAGTACCACGACACCTACTTCGTGGTGGCGCACTTCCACTACGTGCTGGTGACCGGCGCGGTGTTCGGCATCATGGCCGGCACCTACTACTGGCTGCCGAAGTGGACCGGCCACATGTACAACGAGACGCTCGGCAAGTGGCACTTCTGGCTGAGCACGATCTTCGTGAACCTGCTGTTCTTCCCGCAGCACTTCCTCGGCCTGGCGGGCATGCAGCGCCGCGTGCCGGACTACAACCCGGCCTTCGCCGACTTCAACATGTGGTCCTCGATCGGCGGCTTCGGCTTCGGCCTGACCCAGCTGCTGTTCGCCTACATCGTCTGGCAGACCGCCCGTGGCGGCGCCAAGGCGACGGACCGGGTGTGGGAAGGCGCGCGTGGCCTCGAGTGGACCCTGCCCTCGCCGCCCCCGCACCACAGCTTCACCACCCCGCCGGTGATCCGCGACGGCGACCTCGCCCACGGCGACATCACCCACTGAGATGGGCGAGCGTGACGCCACCGCGCAGCGCACCCGGATCCGGCGCACCGCCTGGATCCTGGCCGCCTGCGCGGTCGGCGCGTACGCGTTGTTCCTGTACTCGGTGATGGGCGGCCAGTGAACGCCGAACTCGCCCGCACGCTCAAGCGCATCGCCCTGGTGTCGGCGGGCTCGTTCGTGTTCGCCTTCTCGCTGGTGCCGCTGTACAACGTGGCCTGCGAGAAGGTCTTCGGCATCAAGCTGGAGAAGGGCGCGGCCGGCACCGAGCAGGTCGCCGGCCTCAAGGCCGACCCGACCCGCGTGGTGCGGGTGTCCTTCGACGGTACCGTCAACTCGAAGCTGCCCTGGCAGTTCAAGCCGGTGCAGGCCTCGATGGACGTGCATCCCGGCCAGGTCTACGAGGCGAACTTCATCGCCCGCAACACCTCCGACGGCGCCATTGTCGGCAATGCGGCTCCGTCCATCGCGCCGACCGAGGCCTCGGGCTACTTCACCAAGACCGAGTGCTTCTGCTTCACCGAGCAACTGCTGGCCGCGGGCGAGGAACGCCTGATGCCGGTGCGCTTCATCGTCAACCCGGCGCTGCCGGGCGACGTGGGCACGATCACCCTGTCCTATACTTTCTACCGCAACGACGCGGCCACGGCGCAGCTGCAGGCGACCGGCGGCCACGCCGCCGGCCGTTCCGCGCCCTGAGCCGGCCTCCACAGACCACCCCGGGAAACACCATGGCAACCGCGACCCACGACGAGCACCACGACGCCAACATCTACTACGTGCCGCACCACAGCCAGTGGCCCTTCTGGGGCTCGATCGCGATGTTCACCATCATGGTGGGCGTGGCCAACTGGTTCAACGGCAACCCGTGGGGCAAGGACGTCTTCTTCCTCGGCCTGCTGGCGATCGTGGTCGTGCTCGGCAAGTGGTTCGGCGACGTCATCGCCGAGTCGCTGCAGGGCCGCTACAACCACCAGGTGGATACCTCGTTCCGCATGGGCATGATGTGGTTCATCTTCTCCGAGGTGATGTTCTTCGCGGCCTTCTTCGGCGCCCTGTTCTACGCCCGCACCTACGTGCTGCCGTGGTTGTCGGGCGAAGGCGACGGCGCCCTGACCAACCAGTTCCTCTATCCGGGCTACACCGCCGGCTGGCCGGCGAACGGCCCCGGCGCGATCGGCGGCCACTTCGAGACCATCCCGGCCTGGGGCCTGCCGCTGGTCAACACCCTGCTGCTGCTGAGTTCCGGCGTGACCATCACCCTGGCCCACCACGCGCTGCGCGCGGGCCGGCGCACCGGCCTGCTGGTCTGGCTGGGCCTGACCATCGTGCTCGGCGCGCTGTTCCTGTTCTTCCAGGCCGAGGAATACCACCACGCCTATACCGAGTTGAACCTGACCCTGGGTTCGGGCGTGTACGGTTCGACCTTCTTCATGCTCACCGGCTTCCACGGCATGCACGTGACGCTGGGCGCGATCATGCTGTCGGTGATCTGGCTGCGCTGCCTGAAGGGCCACTTCAGCAAGGACCACCACTTCGCCTTCGAGGCGGTGGCCTGGTACTGGCACTTCGTGGACGTGGTCTGGCTGGGCCTGTTCCTGTTCGTCTACGTGCTGTAAACGAACCTGGGCTGACAATGCGCGAAGGCCGGCCCGAAAGGCCGGCCTTCTTGTTTCAGGAGGCGCGCGTGGCGGCGCCGGGACTCAGGGCGTCACGCCGTGCGGCTTGATCCAACCGGTGTAGATGCCGGCCATCACCACCAGGATCAGCGCCACCGAGATGCCGATGCGCCAGCTCAGCGAACGCACCGTGCGGTTGGTGGTGCCCTTGTCCACCATCATGTAGTACAGCCCGGCGCCGAGGTTCCAGAGGATCACGATGAGGAAGGCGATGATCAGCAGCTTTTGCATGGTGGCGGCGCCAGGGCGGGGAGTCCGCCATTATCCGCCCATGGGGCGCGGCTGAGGTGAAACGCCGCGTTCCATGGCTGCTGCTCGGATTGCTGGCCGTCGCCGGCCTGGCGCGGCTGGGCTTCTGGCAATGGCACCGCGCGCAGGAGAAGGAAGCCATGCTCGCCGGCGTGCAAGCCGTACTGGCCGATCGCCGGGCCTTGCCGCTTGCCGATGCCGGCCGCGACCAGGGCTACGCCTGGGCCGCGGGCCGCGGGCGATTCCGGCCCGCGCCGGTGCTCCTGCTGGACAACCAGCGCCGCGGCCCGGCCGTCGGCGTGCAGGTGCTGGGCATCTTCGAACCGCAGGCCGGCGCACCGCTGCTGGTGGAACTGGGGTGGCTGCCGGTGCCGCCGGATCGCCGCTTCCCGAAGCCGGCGTTGCCCGAGGGTGAACGCGAGCTGCGCGGCCTGCTGATGCCGCCGCCCGCAGCAGGCCTGGCGCTCGGCGCCGACCACCTCGACCAAGGCTCCCATTGGCTGCTGACACGGGTGGACATCGCGTCCCTGTCCAAAGCCACGCGGCTGGCGCTGGCGCCGCGCGTGCTGCGGCTCGATCCCGCGCTCACCGGCATCGGCTTCGCGCGCGACCTCGACGTGCTGCCCAATACCCTTCCCCCCGAACGCCACCGCGGCTATGCGCTGCAATGGTTCGGGCTTTCCGCCACCCTGCTGGCGATCACCCTCCTCCTGCTCCTGCGCCGACGCCCATGACCGACGCCCCACGCCCCTCGCAACTCAAGTCGCGCCTGACCCTGCTGCTGGTCGTGGCGATGTTCTTCTCGTCCTTCTTCGTCGCGGCCTTCCTGCGCTTCACCGGCTGGCAGCCGGCGCACTCGAAGAACGTCGGCGAGCTGCTGCAGCCGCCGATCGACTGGACCGGCGCAAAACCGCTGCGCGCCGACGGCAGCGCCTACGCCTGGGCGCCCGAGCAGAATCGCTGGCGCCTGGTGGTCGCACCGGCGGACGGCTGCCGCACCGAGTGCGCGAAGGTGCTCGACCAGCTGCATCGGCTGTGGCTCACCCAGGGCCGCAAGGCCGACAAGCTCGACGTGTTGTGGTTCGGCGAGCTGCCGGCCGGCCAGCGTTTCCGCCGGCTGGTGCCGATGCAGCCCGACGCCGCCCTGCTCGCCACCCTGCCCGACCACGGCCGCGCCGACGCGGTGCCGCTGTACCTGGTCGATCCCAGCGGCTTCGTCGCCCTGCGCTATCCTGCCGGCTTCGATCCGGCCGGCGTCAAGAAGGACCTCGGGAAGCTCATCAAGTGAACGCCATCGCTTCCGCCGCGGTCGCCAGCCCGCACCGCCACTTCCACCGCCTGGCCTGGGCCGCGGTGTTGCTGGCCCTGGCCATCGTCGTGTTCGGCGCCTTCGTGCGCCTGTCCAATGCCGGCCTGAGCTGCCCGGACTGGCCGACCTGCTACGGCCGCGCCACCTGGCCCACGCACGCGCACGAGATCGCACAGGCCAACGCGGGCTTCGAGCGCGCGGTGGAAACGCACAAGACCTGGCGCGAGCAGTTCCACCGCCACCTCGCCGCCACGCTCGGATTGCTGATCCTCTCGCTGGCCCTGCTCGCCGCGCGCAAGCGCGCCTTCGGCATCCCGAGCATCCTCGGCGCCTCGGCGCTGGTGGGCGCCTCGATCCCGGCCTACATGGGGCAGCACTACCTGGCCGCCGCCGCGCTGGTGCTCGCTGGCGAGCTGGTGCTGGCGGTGGACGCCAAGCTCTGGTCGAACGCCGATGCTGCGCGGCTGTCGGCGATCACGCTGATGGTGGTGATCTTCCAGGCCATCCTCGGCCTGTGGACGGTGACCTGGCTGCTGAAACCCATCGTGGTGATGGGCCACCTGCTGGGCGGACTGACCACGCTCTCGCTGCTCACCTGGCTTGCCTGGCGCACGACGCCGGGCGCCGCGCTGGTGCAGGCCGAGGCGCCGCGCCTGCGACGCCTGCTCTGGATCGGCCTCGCCCTGCTGGTGCTGCAGATCGCCCTCGGCGGCTGGACCAGTTCCAACTACGCGGCGCTGGCCTGCGGCACCGACTTCCCGCGCTGCCTGGGGCAGTGGCATCCGGCCACCGACTTCCGCGAGGCCTTCGTGCTCTGGCGCGGCGTCGGCGTGGACTACGAGGGCGGCGTGCTCGACGGCCCGGCGCGGGTCGCGATCCAGCTGACCCACCGCCTCGTGGCGGTGCTGGTGTTCGGCCACCTGCTGATGGTGGCGGTGCGGATGCTGCGCACGCCGGGGATGGTGTTCTGGGGCAGCGCACTGGCCTTGCTGGTCTGCGCGCAGGTAGCCCTGGGCATCGCCAACGTGGTGCTGGGACTTCCGCTGTGGGTCGCCACCGCGCACACCGCGGGCGCGGCCTTGCTGCTCTTCGTGGTGGTCGGGCTGCTGGCCCGGCTGCGCGCGCCGGAATAGCGCGGGGCAACCCGTACAATACGCGCCATGGCGAATTCCCCCGGCCAGTACTGGCAGCTGACCAAGCCGCGCGTGGTCGCGTTGATCGTGTTCACCGCGGTGATCGGCATGTTCCTGGCCATGCCCGCGCCGGGCCTGCCGGGCTTCATTCCCCCGTGGCGCGTGCTGGTGTTCGGCAGCCTGGGCATCTGGCTGGCCGCGGCTTCCGCGGCGGCGATCAACCACCTGCTCGACCAGCGCATCGACGCGGTGATGGCGCGCACCTCGCATCGCCCGCTGCCCACCGGTTCGCTCAATCCCCGGCAGGTGCTGCTGTTCGCGATCGCGCTCGGCGTGCTGTCGATGGCCTTGCTGGTGGTGTTCACCAACCTGCTGTGCGCGCTGCTGACCTTCGCCTCGCTGATCGGCTACGCCATCGTGTACACCGGCTGGCTCAAGCGCGCCACGCCGCAGAACATCGTCATCGGCGGTGCGGCGGGCGCGGCGCCTCCCGTGCTCGGGTGGATCGCCGTCACCGAATGGCATTACGAATACGCGCTGCTGCTGTTCCTGATCATCTTCGTGTGGACGCCGCCGCATTTCTGGGCGCTGGCGATCTTCCGCCGCGAGGACTATGCGCGGGCGATGATCCCGATGCTGCCGGTGACGCACGGTGTGACCTATACGCGCTGGCAGATCCTGTTCTACACGGTGTTGCTGGTGCTGGTGACCCTGCTGCCCTTCATCACGGGCATGAGCGGGTGGTTCTACTTCGGCGGCGCCTTCGTGCTGGGCCTGGGTTTCCTGGTGCACGCGGTGCGGCTGATGAACCCGCCGTCGGAGGCCTATGCGATGAAGGTCTTCGGCTACTCGATCTGGTACCTGATGGCGCTGTTCGCCTTCCTGCTGGTGGACCACTGGCTGGCGCCGGCCGCGCCGCAGCCCTCCGCGGCGGCGCTCGAGTTCATCCAGACCGGCCAATGAGCCACGCATGAGCACGCCGCCGCCCCTGCCGCACGTGGTGATCGTGGGCGGCGGTTTCGGCGGGCTCTGGGCCACGCGCGCGCTGGCCTCGGCGCCGGTGCGCATCACCCTGGTGGACCGCTGCAACCACCACCTGTTCCAGCCCCTGCTCTACCAGGTCGCGACCGCGGGCCTGTCGGCGCCCGACATCGCCGCGCCGCTGCGGCACATCCTGCGCAAGCAGCGCAACGTGACGGTGCTGCTCGATGAGGTCCGCGAGGTCGATGCCGCTGCACGTCGCGTGTCCCTCGCGCACGGCGAGGCGCTCGCCTACGACTACCTGCTGCTCGCGCCGGGCGCGCGCCACGCCTACTTCGGCCACGACGACTGGGCCGTGCATGCGCCCGGGCTGAAGACGCTCGACGATGCGCTCGGCATCCGCCGCCAACTGCTGACCGCCTTCGAGCGTGCAGAAGCCGAAGACGATCCCGCGCGCCGCGCCGAATGGCTGAGCTTCGTGATCGTCGGCGGCGGCCCGACCGGCGTCGAGCTGGCGGGCACGCTGGCCGAGATCGCGCGGCACACGCTGCGGCGCGAGTTCCGCCGCATCGACCCGACCCAGGCGCGCATCGTGCTGGCCGAGGCCGGGCCGCGGGTACTGTCGAGTTTCCCCGAGGCATTGTCGGAAGCGGCGCGTCGCCACCTGCAGCGGCTTGGCGTCGAGGTACGCACCGGCGAAGCGATAACGCGCATCGACGAGGCGGGCGTGGAGTTCGGCGAAACGCGATTGCCCGCGCGCACGGTGCTCTGGGCGGCCGGCGTGGCGGCCTCGCCGCTCGGCCGCGGCCTCGGTGCGCCGCTGGATCGCTCGGGGCGCGTGCAGGTGGCGCCCGACCTCAGCGTGCCGGGGCATCCGGAGGTGTTCGTCGCCGGCGACCTCGCCGCGCTGGTGCAGGACGGCAAGCCGGTGCCGGGCGTCGCGCCCGCAGCCAAGCAGATGGGCGCGCATGTCGCTCGCGCGATCCGCGCGCGCCTCTGCGGCGCGACGCCCGCGGCGTTCCGCTACCGCGATTTCGGCAACCTCGCCACCATCGGCCGGATGGCCGCGGTGGTGGACCTGCACGGCA
>CBININ010000106.1:0-7467 GCA_966250755.1 uncultured Gammaproteobacteria bacterium
CGGGCGCTGCCGGTGGCCTGCCCGCAGGGTTGCGGCAGCGGCATCGTCAACGCGCTTTCCGCGGTGACCAGCGTCGGCGGTGGCGCCCTGATCGTTTCCGACGTGACGGCCACCGAAGGCGATGCCGGCACCAAGACCTTCACCTTCACGGTGAGCCTGTCCAAGGCGCTGGGCTCCAACGTGAGCTTCGACATCGCCACCGCCAACGGCACCGCGACCGCCGGCAGCGACTACGTGGCCCTCAACCAGGCCGGCCAGGTCATCGTGGCGGGCGCGACCAGCAAGAACTTCTCGGTCACCGTCAATGGCGACGCCGCCGTGGAGTCCAACGAAACCTTCACCGTGAACGTCAGCAACGTCAGTGGTATCGCCGTCGCCAAGTCGCAGGGCGTGGGCACGATCGTCAACGACGACGCCACCGCGCTCACCAGCGGCGTGACCGCCGGCCCGATCGCCGGCAGTACCGGCGCGATGGCCTATTACTCGCTCGTGGTGCCCGCCGGCAAGACCAGCCTGAACTTCGCCACCAGCGGCGGCACCGGTGATGCCGACCTGTTCGTCCGCTACGGCGCGATGCCGACCACTGCCGTGGCCGACTACGCCTCCGAGAGCGCCACCAGCGCCGAATCGATCGACATCGCCAACCCGCAGCCCGGCACCTGGTACGTGATGGTGTATGCCTGGTCCAGCATCTCCGGGGTTTCGCTCAAGGGCGAGTACGCGCCCGCCGACCCGTCCTTGCTGTCGGTCGGGGACGTGGCGGTGACCGAAGGCAATGCCGGCACGACGCTGGCCAACTTCACGGTGTCGTTGTCGCCTGCGTCCGCCTCCACGGTCACGTTCGACATGGCCACCGAAGGCGGCACCGCCGTCGCCGGCAGCGATTTCGTCGCCAAGTCGCAGCCGGGCATGAGCATCGCGGCGGGCCAGACCAGCGCGACATTCACCGTCAGCGTCAACGGCGATACCGCGGTCGAATCCAACGAGACCTTCGCGGCCGAATTGCGCAATGCCAGCGGCGCGCAGGTCGCCAAGCCGCGCGGGCAGGGGCGCATCAACAACGACGACCTTGCCTCGCTGTCGGTCGGCGACGTCAGCGTCAGCGAGGGCAATGGCGGCGACTCCACCGCGACCTTCGTGGTCCGGCTCAGCCGGCCGATGCCCAGCCCGGTGACCTACAACGTCGCGACCAGCAACGGCACCGCCACCGCGGGCAGCGACTACGTGGGCCGCAACCTGGCAGGCCGCTTCATCGACGCGGGTCGCACCAGCCAGGTGTTCGAGGTGCAGGTTTCCGGCGACGCCACGTCGGAGGCCAACGAGACCTTCAACGTGACCCTGAGTGGCGTGACCGGCGCGCTGGTGGCCGACGGCGCGGCGGTGGGCACCATCCTCAACGACGACGCCGCGGCGGCGCCGGCGGTCGTCGCCGCGCGCGCCGGCGCGAGCGCACTGGTTCCGGCGGGCGATGGCGAGGCCGTGGATGACGTCCCGGACGAATGCCGGTCGGCCAGGGCGATGGCGGAAGCGCGCCGCCGGGGCAAGTCGGTGCGCCACTGTGGCCGCCACGCCGACAAGTAATCGCCGCACGCGGATCGCCTGGGCCGCCCTCGCGGCCTGCCTGGCAGCGTTCGCCGGTGCGGTGGGCGCCGAGGTGCCGCCGCGCTTCCCGGGCGGCGCCACCTGGCACCAGGACATCAGCCGCGCGCCCGCGCATCCTTCCTCGGCGAGCATGATCGCCACGCTGGCCGGCCTCGGCGGCTTCGGCAACGGTCGCATGCAGATCGACTTCTCGATGCACATCGTGCACGCGGCGCCCGGTGCGCCGACCCGCACGATCACGGGCTACCCGGACAACGCCGGCTACTACGCGCCCGACTGCGCGCCGATCGGCACGGCCATGCCGGTGCCCGCCAACGCCGCCATCGAGGGCAACACGGGGCTGACCTGCAGCAACGCCAGCGACGACTGCCACCTGCTGGTGGTGCAGGGCGACACGCTCTACGAGGCCTACCGGGCCAACGCCGGTGCGGGATCGACGCTGCAGTCGCAATGCCTGGCGGTGTGGCGGCTCGGCTTCGTGTACCCCGACGACAACCGCGGCGAGCATTGCACCAGCGCCGACGCGGCCGGGCTGCCGATCGCGCCGCTGCTGTTCAATGCCGACGAGGTCCACGCCGCCATGCAGTTCCCCGAGGCCGACCTCGGGCACGCCATCCGCTTCATCCTCCCCAACGCACGCATGGCCTCGAACGGCGGCACCAAGTACTACGTGCACCCGGCCAGCCATGCCGGCGCGCCCAGCGGCCCGGTCGGCAGCGTTCCCTACGGTTCGCGCCTGCGCCTGCGCGGCGACTTCCCCGTGCCTGCGTATCCGCCGGCGGCACGCGTGATCCTGCGGACCATGCAGCGCTACGGCATCATCCTGGCCGATGGCGGCAGCGTCGCCCTCACCGCGGAAAGCGACCGATTCACCGCGCACACGTGGGCGGAGCTGGGCATCGACTCGCGCACCTTCGACCTCGCCGTTCCGGCGGCGCCGGTCGGGGTGCAGGACTTCGAGGTACTCGACACCGGCGCGCGCATCGTCGAGGACTACGACTGCCAGCGCAATCCGCCGATCCTGGCGGTTCGGGACTCGATCGCGCCCGAGGGCAACGCGCCGGGCCTGCGCAACGTGCAGGTGGAATTGTCGGAGCCCGTGGCCGCGCCGGTCGGATTCGACATGTTCACCCGGCCCGGGACCGCGTCCACCAGCGACTACACCGATTCCGCGGCGATCGGCCTGGCGATCGCCGCGGGCAATACCAGTCTTGCGGTCCCGGTGGCGATACTCGGCGAGACCGTGCCGGAGGCGGACGAAGTTTTCACGCTCGAAGTGGCGAACGCCGTCGGCGCCAGCATCGGCGACGGCCAGGGACGGGTCGTGCTGGTCAACGACGACCTGCCGGAACTGCGGATCGGTGACGCCAGCGTGGTGGAGGGCAACGCCGGGCAGGTGACGATCGCCTTCCCGGTGACGCTGTCGCGGGCCGTCGCCGCGCCGGTGGGCTTCGATGTGTCCACTGCCAACGGCAGCGCCCAGGCCGGCGTGGACTTCGTGGCGCGCGCGCAGTCGCGGTTGATCGATCCGGGGCGCACGCGGACCTGGTTCGAGGTGCAGGTCAATGGCGATGCCGCGATCGAGCCCGACGAACTGTTCACCGCGCAAGTGGCCAACGTGGTCGGCGCCGTGCTGGCCGATGGCAGCGCCAGCGGGACGATCGCCAACGACGACGCAGCGGCGTTGCGCAAGCGCTTGGTCCGCAAAAGGTGACGGCGGCCGAAGCCGCCGTCACCGTGACTACCGGTTGCAGTGCTGCCCTTCGTTACTTTTGCGCCTTCGCGTAGGCCTGGTATTCGGCCTGCGTCACGAAACCGTCGCTGTTGCTGTCCATGCCCGCGAACGAAGCGCTCAGGTCGGTGTTCGCGGCCGCCTCGGCCAGGCTGATGCGGCTGTCGGCATCGGCGTCGAGCTTCACCCAGACGTCGCGCGTCACCACCGCCGAGTGGGCGGCGGCATGCTGCTCGCCCTGGCTGGCGTTTGCGGTGTAGAAGGTGCGGTATTCCTCGGTGGTGATGAAGCCGTCCTTGTCGGCGTCGATGGTGGCGAAGCGCGAGCTCAGGCCGGCGTTGGCGTTGGCCTCGGTGCTGCTGAGCTTGCCGTCACCGTCGGTGTCGGCGTCCTTCCACCAGTTGCCCTTGCCCGGGTTGCTCGCACCCATGCTGTCCTGCGCGGCGGAAGCGGTGTTTCGCAGGGTGGTGCTGCCGGCATTCTGGGTGGCGGTGGCGTCCGTGCTCGCCGTGGTGTCGTCGTCCTTGGCGTCGTCGTCCTTCATGTCGGCCTTGCGGTCTTCAGCCGCGGCGGTGCGATCCGAGATGGCGTCCTGCGCCGTGGGGCTCGCCTGCGTCGGCAGGGTCGGGGAGGCCGGCTGGTCGCCGGTGCGCACCGAGTCGGCGGTGGGCTGGCCGGCGCTGGTGGCGCTCTGGCCCTTGTTGCCCTTGTCCTGCGCGAACGCGGCCGGCGAAACCAGCACGGCGCCCAGGGCGAGCGCGATCAGGTTGCGGTTGAGTGCCTTCATTCTTGTGTCTCCTGGAGTGGATGGAGCGCCGCTTCCTAGCGGGCCCGGAGAGGGTGGCGCCCGGTGCCTGTACGACCACTGAGCCGCGCTGCCGCCGAACGTGACCTTAACTTCTTGATGCACAAGCATTAAGGCCTGCCCCAACCCACCATTCAGGCGACGGCTCCAGCCGGCGACCATGCTGAATGCAAGGCAATCGGGCAATTTGCACTCATCGCGCATTCAGCGGCCGTGCCTCGTACTGCACCTGCGGCAAGAATCCGCTTGCCGGCCACCCCACGAGGACCACGATGAAGACCACGACTCTCCACCGGACCGTGCTGGCTGCCGTGATCGGCTCGGCCCTGGCGTTCGGCTGGGGCAAGCCGGCCGAAGCCCGCGCGTTCGCGCAGGAAGGCAAGGCGGACAGCCAGGCCCAGAAGCAGGACGACGACGCCGCCGCCGAGCGGGAGAAGAAGGCGCGCAAGCAGCGTGACGAACGCGCGACCGAGCAGGCGCGCGGTCGCGAACAGGCCGACCGCCAGCAACAGCAAGCGCGCGAGCAGCAGCAGCAGGCGCACGAGCAGCAGCAGGCGCGCCAGCAGCAGGCCCGTGAGCAGCAAGAGGCCCGCCAGCAGCAGGCCGAGCGCCAGCGCGAGGCCGAACAGCAGTTCGAGCGCCAGCGCCAGGCCCAGCAGGAGCGCGAGCAGGCGCAGGCCGAGCGCGAGGCCGACGCCCGAGGTCGCGAGCGCGCGATGGAGCAGCGCGCCGAGAACGAGCGCCGCCAGCAGGCGCAGCGCGAGGAAGTCGATCGTCGCCAGGCCGAGCAGCGTGCCGAGCAGGAACGCCGCCAGGACGAGCAGCGGGCGCAGGTCGACCGACGCCAGGCCGAGCAACGCGCGGAAGCGGAGCGCCGCCAGGACGAACGCGAGCGCCAGGTCGAACTGCAGCGTCAGGACCAGCGCGTGCGCGAACAGGCCGCCGAGGCGCGGCGCGACCGCGGCGGCGAGCAGCTCGGCCGCAACGACGAACGCGGCGAGCAGGCCGCCCGCGAACAGGCGCGTCGCGAGACCGAGCGCCGCGCTGCGGAAAGCCGGGAAGCCAAGCGCGACGACCAGGACGCCGTGCGCGAGGCCGATCGCGTCTATGCCGGCCGCGCCGTGTTGCCGCGCCTTGGCGACACGCGCGAGGAGCGCCGCGTCGACCAGCGTACCCGCGATCGCCGCATCGAGGAGGAGCGTCGGCAGGCCCAGGCCTGGTCCCGCGACCGCGACCGTCGCCTCGAGGAGGCGCGCCGCAACGCCGAGCGCCTGCGCGACCAGCGTCGCAACCAGCAGTACCGCTACCAGCAGGACTACTGGTCGCGCCTGCGCCAGCAGCGCTACGACTGGAACAGCTGGGACTACATGAACGACCCGTACTACTGGACCGCGCCCAGCTATCGCTACTACCGCGGCGGCAGCTACTACTACGTCAACCGCTACGCCGCCGAGACCCTGCAGCGCGCGATCGACTATGGCTACCGCGAGGGCATCCGCGCCGGTCGGGCCGACCGCTATGACCGCTGGCGCTTCAATTATCGCGACAGCTGGGCCTACATCGACGCCAGCTACGGCTACCGTGGTCGTTACGTGAGCTACCGCGAGTACCAGTACTACTTCCGCGAGGGTTTTCGCCGTGGCTACGAAGACGGCTACTACGGGCGTCGCCGCTACGGCCGGGTCTACAATGGCAACGACGCGATCCTGATGTCGGTGCTCTCGCTGATCCTGGACCTGCGGCCGTACGACAACTACCGCTACTGACGCGGCCTCGAAGGCCAGCGGCACCCCAGACGCCCGGTTCGCCGGGCGTCTTTTTTCGTCGGTCGCCGGCGGGAGTACCATGTGCGCATGGAAACCGTCCTGCCGACGTTGCCGCGCGCCGCGCAACTCGCCGCCCGCCTGCGCGAGGACGCCTTCGCCTTCGTGCCGGGCGCCGACATGCGCGCGATGCTGGAAGCCGACGGTCCGCTGGTGGACTGGGATGTCTTCGCGGAGAGCTGGAACGCGCTGCCGGTCGACGCCTACATGGCCGACCAGGGGCGCTACCGGCGCCGGCGCCATGCCGCCTACCGCCTCGGTGTCGATGGCCGGCTCGAGCGCCTGCCGCATCGCCCGCATTACCAGTCGCTCGACTACAACCCGCTCAACGGCGGCATCGAGCGCTGGTTCGAAGCCGTGCCTTCCGGCTTGGGCGAAGGCTCCAGCATCAAGAGTATCTTCGCCGCGTGCCGACGCCTCTTCGGTTCCGTCGAAGCCCCGCCCGCCGAAGGCTGGTTCTGCGAACTCCATCAGTTCCGCATCGAAGCCCTGCCCGGCATGCCGGGCCAGCCGACGCCCGAGGGCATGCATCGCGACGGCGTGGACCACGTGCTGGTGCTGCTGGTGCGGCGAACCAACGTGCGCAGCGGCACCACGCAGATCGGCGTGCCCGGCGAGCCGCTCGCGGGCAGCTTCACCCTCGTGGATCCCTTCGACGCCGCGCTGGTCGAGGACCGTCGCGTGCACCACGGCGTGACCGCCGTGGAAGCGGTGGATCCGGCCTTGCCGGCGTGGCGAGACGTGCTGGTGGTGACCCTGCGGCGTATGGACCGGTCGCCCGGCTGAGCTCAGTGGCGGGCGCCGGGCTCGTCCTGATGTTCCACACCGAGCAATTCCACCTCGAGCTCGTCGTCCGCGCAACGCCAGCGCACGCGATCACCGACGCGGGCGCCCTCGAGCGCGCGCGCCAGCGGCGAGACCCAGCTCAGCAAGCCGTGCAGCGGGTCGGCCTCGTCTTCGCCGACGATGCGCAGCCGCTCCTGGCGTCCATCCGCGTGCCTGAGTTCGACCCAGGCGCCGAAGCCGACGCGGTCGCGGCCTTCCAGCCGTGTGCCGACCGGCACCGCGGATTCGATGCGGGCCTCGAGCCAGCGCAGGTGGCGAGCGAGGTAGTCGCGCCCGAGCGTGTCGCCCGCCTCGAGCGTGTCCAGCCGCAGCAAGGCATCCTCGCGGCGCGCCTGCAGTTGCGCCAGCCCGTTGGAGGTGACGAGGTTGGCGTGTGGACTGATCGGCAGGTCGGGCAGGGCCGGCGGCGGCATGCCGGATGTATCGTCCTTGCCGCCCGTATTCGCGCGCATCAGAACTCTTCCACGAACTCGACCATCGCATCGAGCTGGCGGGCGACCAGTTCGGCGGTGTCGTGGACGCGGCGCACGCCTTCCTCGTTCGGCGCCTCGACCTCGATGTCGTGGACGGTGGGGCCGGCGAGGTCGCTGAGGCCGGCAGAGCTCGAGTCGTCATCGTCCATGTGCGGCATCAGGTCGGCGACTTCCTCCACGTGCTCG
>CBININ010000107.1:0-7445 GCA_966250755.1 uncultured Gammaproteobacteria bacterium
GGCATGGCCTTCGAGGCGCTCAACCACGCTGGCGGGATGGACCCGGAACCGAATTTGCTGGTCATCCTCAACGACAACCGGATGTCGATCTCCGAGAACGTCGGCGGCCTGACCAAGATGCTCGGGCGGCTGATGAGCTCGCCGACCATGAACGCGATGCGCGAAGGCGGCAAGAAGCTGCTCGGCGACAAGCGGGCCAACCCCACCGCGCGCTTCGTGCGCCGCTGGGAGGAACACTGGAAGGGCATGTTCGTGCCCTCGACCCTGTTCGAGGAAATGGGCTTCCATTACAGCGGGCCGATCGACGGCCACGACCTGCCGGCGTTGCTGAAGGCGCTGCGCACGCTGCAGGGCCTGAAGGGCCCGCAACTGCTGCACGTGATCACCACCAAGGGCAAGGGCTTCGAGCCGGCCGAGGGCGACCAGATCGAATACCACGCGGTGTCGCCGTTCGACCCGGCGGTCGGCGTCGTGAAGAAGGCCGGCCCGTCGAAGCTGACCTACACCCAGGTGTTCGGCGACTGGCTCTGCGACATGGCCGCCGCCGACGACAAGCTGATGGGCATCACCCCGGCGATGCGCGAGGGCTCGGGGCTGGTGCGTTTTTCGCAGGAATACCCCGCGCGCTACTTCGATACGGCAATCGCCGAGCAGCATGCGGTGACGCTGGCCGCGGGCATGGCCTGCGAGGGCGCCAAGCCGGTGGTGGCGATCTACTCCACCTTCCTGCAACGCGCCTACGACCAGCTGATTCACGACGTGGCCCTGCAGGACCTGGACGTGCTGTTCGCGATCGATCGCGGCGGCGTGGTCGGCCCGGATGGCGCCACGCATGCGGGCAGCTTCGACCTGAGCTACCTGCGCTGCATCCCCAACATGGTGGTGATGGCGCCCGCCGACGAAAACGAGTGCCGGCAGATGCTCAGCACCGGTTTTCGCCATGCCGGTCCCGCGGCGGTGCGTTATCCGCGCGGCAGCGGCCCCGGCGTGGCGGTGCAGGATTCGCTCGAGGGGCTGCCGATCGGCCGCGGCCAGTGGCGGCGCCGCGGCAACGGCCTGGCCCTGCTGGCCTTCGGCGCGATGGTGCCCACCGCCGAAGCCGTGGCCAACGAACTCGGCCTGAGTTGCGTGAACATGCGTTTCATCAAGCCGCTCGACCGCGAGCTGGTGCTGGAACTGGCGCGCAGCCACGAGGGCCTGGTGACCCTGGAGGACAATGCGGTGATGGGCGGCGCCGGCAGCGGCGCGGCCGAGTTGCTGGCCGCCGAGGGCCTGTCGGTCCCGATCCTGCACCTGGGTTTGCCGGACGCGTACCTGGAGCATGCCAGCCGCGAGGATGTGCTCGCCCAGGCCGGGCTGGACGTGGCGGGGGTGCGCGCGGCCATCGTCAAGCGATGGCCCGGCGTGGGTGGATCGCAGGTGCGCAGCGCCGCCGGAATCTGAACGGCCGCGGCGCGACGGCGGCGCGTTCAGGTGCGGGCGCTTGTGCGCCGGCGCGGCTTCCGATTCAATGGCTCCAGCGGCCGCTGGCGGCCCGCAGGAAGCCCCCCGATGCCTGGTCGTTACCGCGCCATCGTCCTGTCCATGAGCACCCTGCTCGCCTTCGGGGGCGGCCTTGCCCATGCCGCCGACCCCGGCAAGCGTCCCCTCCAACTCAAGTTGTCGGCCGCTCCGGCCACTGCGCCGGTGCGCGCGCAAGCGCGCGGGCCCGCACGCGCCGCCACCCGGTTCCGGACCACCGACCAGAACCTCGGTGAACGCGCGCTTGAATCCCTGCTCGGTGGCGCCGAGGAGTCCGCCGCCACCTCGACTGCCGACGGCGGAACCTTCCAGTTCAAGCGCCGCGGCAATGTCGGCCGTGACCTCGCCCACGGGTACAAGGACATGTGCGACGCGGTCTCGCGCAAGGTCTGGGACGACCCGGACGGCAAGCGCGTCAAGTTCGACGTCGCCGGCAAGCCGGGCGTCGGCATCGAAATCCCGCTGCGCTGACGGGGTTGCCGCCGTCAGCCCAGCCAGCGCCCGCCGCTGACGCGATCGCGGCCTTCGAGGTCCTGCCACGTGGCCGCGTCGGCGAAGCCGCGCTCCACCAGCAAGCCGCGCACCGCCTGCGCCTGCTGCGTGCCATGTTCGAGCAAGAGCCACCCGCCGGGGATCAGGTGGACCGGGGCGTCGTGGACGATAGCGCGCAGGTCGTCGAGTCCGGCGCGGCCGGCCACCAGCGCCTGGCGCGGTTCGAAGCGCAGCCCGCCCGCGAGGTGCGGGTCGTCCTCGGCGAGGTAAGGCGGGTTGCTCGCGACCAGGTCGAAGCGCTCGCCGCGGACGGCCGAGAACCAATCCCCACGCAGGAACTGCACGCAATCCAATCCCAGGCGCGCGGCATTGCGGCGGGCGACCTCGAGCGCGCGCGGGTCGCGCTCCACCGCCGTCACCGCCGCGCCAGGGCGCTCGCGCGCGATCGCCAATGCGATGGCGCCGCTGCCCGTGCCGAGGTCGAGCACGCGCGCGGGTGCGTCGACCGGAATCCGCTCGAGGGCGAGTTCGACCAGGCGCTCGGTGTCCGGCCGCGGCACCAGGGTGTCGGCGGTCACCGCGAGATCCAGCGACCAGAACTCGCGCCGGCCCAGCAGGTGCGCGACCGGCTCACCCTCGGCGCGACGCCGCACCCAGGCCTGGAATCGCTCCAGCGCCGCGGCATCGGGTCGTTCTTCGCCGTGGGCAAACAGCCAGCCACGGTTGCGATCCAGGGCCGTGGCCAGCAGGAGTTCAGCCTCGGCGCGCGCATCCTCGCCACCGATGCGGCGCGTGGCCTCGACGAGCAGTTGGCGGACATCGGGGGATGGCATGCCGCCAGCCTAACGCCCGGCAACCGCATGTGCACCCCATCACGTCACCTCGGCGCGATGCGCTGCATGATGGGGCCATGACGCTGCTGCGACTGCGCCGCCGTGGATTCCGACTCGCCCTGGGACTGGCGACCTTCGCGATGGCCGGCTGCCAGCAAGCCTATTTCCGCGCGCTCAACGCCAACCTGCCGGACCTCGCGGCGCGCACCGAACCGTATGACGCGGCCAAGGGTCTCTCGCTGGACGTCTATCCCGCGCGCGACGCCCACGGCGCGGCGCCCGTGGTGGTGTTCCTGCACGGCGGCAGCTGGCAGCACGGCCGCCGCGAGTACTACCGCTTCGTCGGCGACGCGCTCTCGGCCAGGGGAGTGGCGGTGGTGGTGCCGGATTATCGCAAGGCGCCGCGCAACCGCTTCCCGACCTTCGTCGAAGATGCCGCCGCCGCGACCGCCTGGGCACGTACGCACGCCCGCGAGTTCGGCGGCGATCCCGCGCGCGTGTACGTGATGGGGCATTCCGCGGGCGCGCACATGGCCGCGCTCATCGGCACCGACGATCGCTACCTGGCGCGCTGGGGCCTGCGGCCGCGCGACCTGGGTGGCGTGATCGGGCTGGCCGGACCTTACGACTTCGCGCCAACGGTGAACGTGCGGATCGAGCGCCGCGTATTCGGCGACGTCGGCGACTGGCTGCAGACCCAGCCGGTGCACTTCGTGGACGGCGACGAACCGCCGTTCCTGCTGCTGCACGGGGACTCCGACCGCCGCGTGTGGGTCGCCAACAGCGAGAGCCTGGCGCGCCGGCTGCGCGAAGCGGGCGGCCCGGTGACCCTGCGGATCCTGCCTGGCGTGGGGCATATCGGCATCGTCAACGGATTCCGCTCGCCACGCTTTTCGCCGGCACTCGAAGTCACCCTCGAGTGGATGCAGGCAGTGCAGCCGGCGGCCCTTGCGAGCCACCGGCTGGCCTCGCCGCGCTGAGCCGGCTCAGGCGGCCCGTGCCAGCGCCGCCGCCGGAGCCTGTTCCAGCGTCACCGCGACCGCATGCACGACCGCGGCGATGCGCACGGCGCTCTGCACGCCCTGCGCCGTGACGCCGTGGTCGCGCAGTACCTTTTCGTGCGAGTCGATGCACTGTCCGCAGCCGTTGATGGCGGAAACCGCCAGAGAGGCGAGCTCGAAGCTCGCCTTGTCCAGCCCGGGATTGGCCATCACGTTCATCCGCAGGCCCGTGCGCAGGCTCGCGTACTCGCGGTTGCCGGCCAGATGGGTGAAGCGGTAGTAGACGTTGGTCATCGCCATCATCGCCGCGGCGGCGCGGGCCCCGCCGATCTCGGCGTCGGACAGCACCGGCGAGGCATGGGCCTCGAGCGCCCGGACCACGGGCGCGTACCGCGAAGCGACCGCCGATGCCAGCGCGATCGCGCGGATCTGCCGATCAGCCAGTCCCGGCGCCCCGCCCTCGCCGAGCACACTCTCGAGGTTGAGGCGCAGGTCCTTGGCGTAGTCGGGAAGGCCTGACTTGATGTCGTGCAGCGTGGTCATGGTGGCTCCTTCGATCAGGCGGCCTTGAGGGTCTGCTCGCCCTGGGTCCAGTTGCAGGGGCAGAGCTCGTCGGTCTGCAGGGCGTCAAGCACGCGCAGCACTTCCTGCGGGTTGCGGCCGACCGACAGGTCGGTGACGTACACGAAGCGGATGATGCCCTGAGGGTCGACCAGGAACGTCGCGCGCTGGGCGACGCCTTCGTCCTTGTCGAGGATGCCGAGTGCGGAGGTGAGCTCGCGCTTGACGTCGGCCAGCATGGGGAAGGGCAGCTGGTTGAGGTCCTTGTGGTGGGTGCGCCAAGCGTGGTGCACGAACTCGGTGTCCGTGCTGCCGGTCAGCACCTGGCAGTCGCGGTCGAGGAACTGCTGGTTCACCGCGGCGAAGCCGGCGATCTCGGTCGGGCAGACGAAGGTGAAGTCCTTCGGGTAGAAGAAGACGCACAGCCACTTGCCGGCATAGCTGCCGTTGTCGATGTCGGCGAAGGCCTGCGACAGGTCGGTGGACACGGTGGCCTTGAGCTTGAAAGCGGGGAACTTGTCGCCAACGGAAAGCATGGTCTACTCCTGGAAAATGGGGATCCGGATCACCGGTGCGGGATCCATGGCGTCATTCTCCGCTGCGGCGCACCATATGTGAAGATGATTGTTGTTATCGGTTTAATAGGCATACACTATCACCATGAACCTGCGCGACCTCCGGTATTTGATTGCCCTCGCCGACCTGCGCCACTTCGGCCGCGCGGCCGAGGCCTGCCATGTCAGCCAGCCCACGCTGTCCACCCAGATCCGCAAGCTGGAGGAGGAGCTGGGCGTGGCGCTGGTGGAACGCGCGCCCCGCCAGGTGATGCTCACGCCCGCCGGCCGCGACATCGTCGAACGCGCCCGCCGCGTGCTCGCCGACGTCGAACAGATGCGCGAGACAGCGCGCCGCACCGCCGACCCGGAAGCCGGGACGGTGCGTCTGGGAATCTTCCCGACCCTCGGACCCTACCTGCTGCCGCACGTGGTCCCGGGGCTGCGCGCGCGCTTCCCGCGGCTGGAACTGCTGCTGGTCGAGGAGAAGACCGAAGTGCTGCTGGGCATGCTGCGCGACGGGCGGCTCGACGCTGCCGTGCTGGCGCTGCCAATGCACGAGGACTGGATCGAGGCGGAGTTCCTGTTCGAGGAGCCCTTCATGCTGGCAGTGCCGGGTGCGCATGCGCTGGGACAGCGGGCGGGACTCAAGCTCGCCGATCTTGCCGACCAGAACCTGCTGCTGCTCGAGGATGGCCACTGCCTGCGCGACCAGGCCCTCGAGGTTTGCACCCTGTCGGGCGCCGGCGAGAAGGAAGGTTTTCGCGCTACCAGCCTGGAAACGCTGCGGCAAATGGTGGCCGCCGGCGTGGGCATCACCCTGTTGCCGATGCTCGCGGTCAAGCCGCCGGTCTCGCCCTCCCCCGACCTCAAGCTCGTGCCCTTCAGGACGCCGGCGCCGAGCCGTCGGATCGCGATGGCCTGGCGCAGGAGTTCGGCCATGGCGGGGTTCCTCCGGCAGTTGGCGCAAGTGCTTCGCGCCCTGCCCGAAGGCTTGCTGTCGCCGCCGGAATCGGCCGCGCCCGCCAACACCGGCGCGACCGACGAAACCGCCGGCAAGCCCGCGGCGAAGCGCGCGAAGGCTGGCGCATCCCGTCGTCGGCGCTGAAGCCGCTTCGATTCGATCGTTCTATCGAATCCATCGAAACAATTTATTTCTCCCGCGAGTGCGCGAGGGCTATCCTCGCGGAGCCGGGCAGACCGGACGACACACCACCACGGCGGGCCACCACGGCTCGCTCCAACAGCGCAGCACGGAGGATCCCATGTCACTCAAAGGCACCCTGACCGAAGGCAACCTGAAGGCCGCGTTCGCCGGCGAATCCCAGGCCAACCGCCGCTACCTCTACTTCGCGCAGAAGGCCGACGTGGAGGGCTACAACGACATCGCCGCGGTGTTCCGCTCCACCGCGGAGGGCGAGACCGGCCACGCCCACGGCCACCTGGAATACCTGGAGGAGTCCGGCGACCCCGCGACCGGCCTGCCCTTCGGCGACACCGGCAACAACCTCAAGAGCGCGATCGCCGGCGAGACCCACGAGTACAGCGACATGTACCCGGGCATGGCCAAGACCGCGCGCGAGGAAGGCTTCGACGAGATCGCCGACTGGTTCGAGACCCTGGCCAAGGCGGAGCGTTCGCACGCGAACCGCTTCACCAAGGCCCTGGCCGAGATGGGCTGAGCGAACGCCCATGCGTGAAGGCAGCCTGGAAGCCCCGACCCGCCATCCGCTCGACTGGACGTCGGAGGGCTTCTGGGACGCGGGCGCGCTCGAGAAGGAACTCGAGCGCGTCTTCGACATCTGCCACGGCTGCCGCCGTTGCGTCAGCCTGTGCCAGGCCTTCCCGGTGCTGTTCGACCTCGTCGACGAATCGCCGACGATGGAAGTGGACGGCGTCGCCAAGGCCGACTACGGCAAGGTCGTGGAGCAGTGCTACCTCTGCGACCTGTGCTACCAGACCAAGTGTCCCTACGTGCCGCCGCACCCGTGGAACGTGGACTTCCCGCACCTGATGCTGCGGGCCAAGGCGTTGGACCATCGCGCCGGCAAGACCAAGGCGTCATCGCGCCTGATCTCCAACACCCGCACGGTCGGCAAGCTCGCGTCGATCCCGGTGGTGGTGGAGGCGGTGAACTGGGCCAACCGCACGCCCGCCACCCGCGCGCTGCTGGAGAAGACGCTCGACGTGCACCGCGACGCGCGGCTGCCCACCTACCATTCCCCCGGCGCCAGCAAGCGCGTGCGCCGGCAAGGCCTGGAAACCGGCGCGAAGGCCGATGCGCCGCCCGCCGTCGCCGCCGGCCCGACCTCGGGCAAGGTCGCGCTGTTCGTCACCTGCTACGGCGAGCACAACCATCCTGCGATGGTGGAAGACCTCGCCGCCGTGCTCGCCCACAACGGCGTGCCGGTGAAGCTGATCGGCCGCGACGCCTGCTGCGGCATGCCCAAGCTCGAGCTCGGCGACCTCGACACCGTCGCGAA
>CBININ010000108.1:0-7421 GCA_966250755.1 uncultured Gammaproteobacteria bacterium
CCTTGGCGACGACGAGCGAGGGCGCGGGGTCGTCCGGCCCCCAGCCGCGCAGGTCGCGGCCGTGGCATTCGGTGCAGGAGGTCATGGCGAGGTACTCGCCCAGCGCGAGCGGCGCCGTCGGGCGCTCGGCGGGCGAAATCACGCCGGCATCGGGCAGGTGGTCGTCCACCGGATAGGTGCCGGCCTCCACTTGCCTGCGCACGTCCTCCGACATCCAGGTCGGCGCCAGGGTCGGGTGGGCGACCGCCGGCAAGCCGCGGAGCCAGGCAATGACATCGCGCCGTTCATGCCCGCTCATCCGCTGCAGCATGAAGATCGGCATGCCGAAGGGCTTGTGGCCGTCGTGGGTGCGGCCTTGCGCCAGCAACGCGTCCAGGCCGTCATCGTCATAGAGCGCGCGCTTTTCCGTGAGGTTGGCCGAGCGCACCTTGAAGGCGCCGGCTTCCTCCCACAGCTCGCGGCCGCCGCCGTCCTCGCCGTGGCAACCGGTGCAGCCGACGCGGCGCGCGACGCGCCGGCCCTCGACGGGGTCGCCTTTCGCCACGGCGGCCGAGGGCGTGGCGGCGGCCGGTGCGGGCGGTGCCCCTGCCGAGGAGTTCGACACGGAACCGCCCGCGCGCCGGTCGCAGGCCACGACCGCGAGCGCGGACAGGACGGCGAGAGCGAGCGCGCGCCTCACAGGAACCACCCTGCCAGCCAACTCGCGACCACCCGCCAGCCCGGGCTGTCTAGCAGCCAGGTCTCCAGCGCCGCCTCGGCGACGAAGGGAATGCCGACCCACAGGTAGACCGGATGCAGGCGCCCGTTCCTCACGCGGTCGAGCCAGGCGACGATGGCCAGGAACACCTGCGGCAGCGCGAAGCCGAACACCCATTCCGGATCAGGCACCGCCGGGAAGTAATGGCGGAAGCGGAAGAAGGCCGGCCACAGGATCGCCACCGTGGCCATCAGCATCAGCCGCTTGTGCACGTCCGGCCGACGACGCGTGGCCAGGCCCGCGGCCACCAGCGCGAGGAAGACCAGCGGCGAGGTGAAAGTGCCGAGCATCAGCGACTTCGCCAGCTCGCCCATGCCGGCCTGCAAGTCGCGGTGCATGGCGGCCACGCCCATGGCCATCGTCGAGACCACCACGCCGGGCGCGACGATCATCGCCAGCAGGCCCAGCCGACGGTGCCGCGGCGTCCGCCGCGCCTGCACCAACGCCGCCTGGGTGGCGAACAGCAGCAGCCAGGCCAGCACGAAGGCGCCGTGCACGTAGACGACCGTGGGTCCGTGGAAGGCGCCCAGGAGGCTGGGCCACAGGAACGTGCTGAAGAAGCCGATGCCGGCGGCCGCCAGCGCCGCGAGCCCGGCCCACAGGAACAGGCGCGTCCCCTGCTTATGCCCGACCGCCAGCGCCATGCCTGTCCCCGTTTGCGCCCCGTGCCCGCCGGAGTATCGTAGGGCCCCACGGTTCTGGCAACGGGAGGCGCGGCATGGCGACGCATACGGGGGAATGTTTCTGCGGTGCGGTGGGCTTCGAGCTCAGCGGCGAGCCGGTGGCGATGGGCTATTGCCATTGCGCTTCCTGCCGGCACTGGTCGGCGGGCCCGGTCAACGCGTTCTCGCTGTGGCCGCCGTCGGCGCTCACGGTGACGCGCGGCGCCGAGCACATCGGCACCTACCACAAGACCGACCGCAGCTACCGAAAGTGGTGCCAGCAGTGCGGCGGCCACCTGTTCACCGACCATCCCAAGTGGGACCTGGTGGACGTGTACGCGGCCGTCATCCCGAGCCTCGACTTCAAGCCGGGCGTGCACGTGCACTACCAGGAAACGGTGCTGCGCATGCACGATGGCGTCGCCAAGATGCGTGACGTGCCCTCTGAAATGGGCGGCTCGGGCGAGGTGCTCGCCGACTGATGGCCACGATCCTCGTCACCGGCGCCAACCGGGGCATCGGCCTGGCGCTGGTGCAGCATTTCCGCCAGCGTGGCGACCAGGTGATCGCCACCTGCCGCCGCGGCAGTGCCGCGCTCGATGCGAGCGGCGCACGCGTGGAGGCGGGTATCGACGTCACCGACGACGCGTCCCTGTCCGGCCTGCTGCGCCGGCTCGACGGAAAATCCGTTGACCAGCTCTGGCTCAACGCCGGCATCCTGGCGCGCGACACGCTCGACAAGATGAACCATGAAGGCTTCGAGGCCCTGCGCCAGCAATTCGAGGTCAATGCGATCGGGCCGCTGCGCGTCGCCCATGCCCTGTTGCCGAACCTGCACCGCGGCTCGCGCATCGCCATCATGACCAGCCGCATGGGCTCGATGGCCGACAACGGCTCCGGCGGCTATTACGGCTACCGGGCGTCGAAGGCGGCGGTGAACGCGATCGGCAAGTCGCTGGCGGTGGACCTGGCGCCGCGCGGCATCGGCGTGTACCTGCTGCATCCGGGCTATGTCGCCACCGACATGGTGGACGGCCACGGCGACATCAGCCCCGAGGTCGCCGCGCAGCGCCTGGTCGGCGTGCTGGAGTCGCGCACGCCGGAACAGAGCGGCAGCTTCTGGCATTCCAACGGCAGCCAATTGCCCTGGTGAGGTGATGCGCTAGCGCGCCGCGGCCTCCGCGGCGCGACGCACCAGCAACTGCCTCTCGCGCGCGTTGCGCGTGAGCGCCGCTGCCGCGGTGAAGGCCTCGGCGGCTTCGGCATGGCGGCCCAGCCGTAGCAGCAGGTCGCCGCGCACCGCCGGCAGCAGGTGGTAGTCGCGCAACTTCGGTTCGGCGGCGAGGGCATCGAGCAGGGGCATGGCCGCGGCCGGACCTTCCGCCATCGAGATCGCCACCGCGCGGTTGAGTTCCACCACCGGCGAGCCGGTGAGCGCGGCGAGACGCGCGTAGAGATCGGCGATGCGCCGCCAGTCGGTGTCCTCGTAGCGCGGCGCGCGCGCATGGCAGGCGGCGATCGCGGCCTGCAAGGCGTAGTTGCCGTTGGCGCCGCCCAGGCGTTCGGTCCGCGCCACCGCCTCGAGCCCGCGCTGGATGAGGAGTCGATCCCAGCGCCGACGATCCTGGTCGGCCAGCAGCACCGGTTCGCCATTGGCGTCGGTGCGCGCGCGAAGTCGCGAGGCCTGCAGTTCCATCAAGGCCAGCAGGCCATGGACCTCGGGCTCCCTCGGCAGCAGCGCCACCAGCATGCGGCCCAGGCGCAGCGCCTCGTGGCACAGCGCGGGCCGCAACAGGTCATCGCCGGCGGTGGCGGAGTAGCCTTCGTTGAACACGAGGTAGAGCACCGTCAGGACCGATTCCACGCGCTCGGGCAGTTCGGCGCGCGAGGGCGGCTCGAACGGCAGCCGCGCCTCGGCGAGGGTCTTCTTCGCGCGCACGATGCGCTGGGCCAGCGTCGCCTCCGGCACCAGGAAGGCGCGGGCGATCTCGCCTGTCTGCAGGCCGCCGAGCAACTTCAGCGTGAGCGCCAGCCGGGCATCCATCGGCAGCACGGGATGGCAGGCGATGAACAGCAGGCGCAGCAGCGGATCGCCGAAGGCCGCGTCCTCGTCGTCGTGGCCCGCATCCGCGTCCAGCGCCACCGCGTCGGCGACCTGCGCCTGCTTGTCCGCGTGCAACTGGCGTTGGCGGAAGCGGTCGATGGCGCGGCGCTTGGCCGTCGCCATCAACCAGGCGCCCGGCTTGTCCGGCACGCCGTCGGCCGGCCAATGCTCGAGCGCGGCCACCAGCGCGTCCTGCGCCAGTTCCTCGGCCAGGTCCAGGTCGCGGGTGAACGCGACCAGGCCCGCGACCAGGCGCGCCGATTCGATGCGCCAGACCGCCTCGATGCTGCGGCGTGCGTCGGCCAGCTCAGCCGCCCTTGTTCGCCAGGTGCTCGCGCAGGCGGGCTTCCTGTGCCTTGACCTCGGGCGTCACGATCTCGCCGAAATCCGCCATCTCGTAGAAGGGCCGGATCTCGATGTCGGAGGGCCCGAACATCGGATTGGGGCAGCGCTTGACCCACTCGATCGCCTCGGCGAGGTCCTTGCACTCCCAGATCCAGTAGCCGGCGACCAGTTCCTTGGTCTCGCTGAAGGGGCCGTCCATCACCGTGCGCTTCGGGCCGTCGAAATGCACCCGGGCGCCGAATTTGCTGGGCTTGAGGCCGTCGCCGGACAGCATCACGCCGGCCTTCACCAGCTCCTCGTTGAACTGCATCATGTCCTGCAGCAGCTGCTCGGTCGGCATCACCCCGTTTTCGGAATCGGC
Source organism: uncultured Gammaproteobacteria bacterium (assembly GCA_966250755.1). Lineage (GTDB taxonomy): Bacteria > Pseudomonadota > Gammaproteobacteria > Xanthomonadales > Xanthomonadaceae > Arenimonas. The sequence continues at coordinate 4,230 of CBININ010000108.1, forward strand.
GGTGGCCTTGACGAAAACCATGAATCGCATGTCTGTCTCCTCGTGGGCGGGAACCGACCCGATGCCGGCCCCTCACCCTCATGACGAACGAGGAAGGCCGGTTTCGACATTCTAGACACGTCGCCGTCAGACACCGAAGCCGGAGGAGGTCGGCCCGTCGGTGTCCTCGTCGAGGCCGCGACCCACCCCGGGCACGCCGTCGCGCACATCGCCTTCGCCGGCATCGGGCGGCAGCCGGGCCTTGTCGGCCTCGCCATGTCGGCCGGCATCCTGGGCCAGGCCGGGGCTCTGGCGGTCTTCCTGCCGCGGGTCGTGGGTGCGCATCACATGCTCCTTGCGTGGGGGAGCTTCACGCTAACGCGGGCGGCCCCCCGCCACGCGCAGGCAACCGCTGCCGGTTCAGGTGCGACTCGGGCGCCAAGCGGCCATCTTCAGCACGCCCTCACCGCTGCCCCGTTAAACCTTGGTCATGGATGTGTACGCGACCGCCACGCGAGAGCTGCTGGCCGAGGTCTTCCAGCGCTCGCCTTCGTTCACGGCGGTGATGTCGGGACCCGACCACGTCTTCGAGCTTGCCAACGCCCGCTACATGGAACTGGTGGGCCACCGGCCAATCCTCGGCAAGCCGGTGCGCGAGGCCCTGCCGGAAATCAACGGGCAAGGCTTCATCGCATTGCTGGACCAGGCCTACGGCGAGGGCAGGGTCATCAGCATGCCGGAAACGCCGATCATGCTGCAGCGCACGCCCGGCGGCCCGCTGGAGCTGCGGCACGTGGAGTTCGTCTACCAGCCGATTTCCCTGGCGGAGGGCAGCGTGCACGGCGTGCTGGTGCAGGGCGTGGACGTCACCGAGCGCTGGCGCGCGGAAGGCGCGGCCCGCGAGCGCGAGGAACGCCTGCGGCTGCTGATCGATCACGCCTCCGATTACGCGATGATCATGACCGACCCGGAGGGGCGCATCGTCGAATGGCTCGGCGGCGCCGAGCGCATCACCGGCTGGAGCGAGGACGAAGTTCGCGGCAAGCCGGCCGACATCATCTTCACGCCGGAAGACCGGCGCGACGGCGCTCCGCAGCGCGAGATGGCGGGTGCCCGCCAGAACGGCCGCGCCGAGGACAAGCGCTGGCACCTGCGCCGCGACGGCAGCCGCTTCTTCGGCGACGGCGTGATGGCCAGCCTCTGGGACGGCCGCGGCGAGTTGCGCGGCTTCGGCAAGGTGGTGCGCGACGTCACCGAGCGCAAGCTGGCCGAGGAGGCCGCGCGCCGTGCCGAGCAGCACAAGGACGATTTCATCGCGTTGCTGGCCCATGAGTTGCGCAACCCGCTGGCGCCGATCCGAAACGGCCTGGAGGTGATCCGGCTGGCGCCGGGCGATCGCGACACGGTCTGTCATGCACAGTCGATGATGCAGCGCCAGCTCGGCCACATGGTGCGCCTGATCGACGACCTGCTGGACGTCTCCCGGATCAGCCGCAACAAGATGGAACTGCGGCGCGAGCCGGTGAGCCTGCAGGACATCGTCGCCAATGCGGTGGAGACCTCGCAACCGGTGATCGATGCGGCCCGCCACCAGCTCGAGGTTCGACTGCCGGCGGAGCCGGTGGTGCTGGACGCCGACATCACCCGCATGGCGCAGGTGCTCTCCAACCTGCTGGCCAACAGCGCCAAGTACACCAATGCCGGCGGGCGGATCGTGCTGCAGGCTCAGGTGGACGAGGCCGACGTGGTTTTCAGCGTCAGCGACAACGGCGTCGGCATCGAGCCGGCGATGCTGCCGCACGTGTTCGAGATGTTCTCCCAGGCGGGCGCCGCGCTGGAGCGCTCCCGCGGCGGCCTGGGCATCGGCCTGGCGCTGGTGCGCGGCCTGGTGGAAATGCACGGCGGCCATGTCAGCGCCTGGAGCGAGGGCTTGGACCGCGGCAGCACGTTCACCGTGCGCCTGCCGCTGGCGCCGCGCCAGCCGGCGGGCAGCGGCGCCGCCGCGTTGCAGGCGCCGGTGCCGCACGCGCGCAGCGGCCGCGTACTGGTGGCCGACGACAACGAGGACGCGGCCGCCAGCCTGGCGCGTGTGTTGACGCTGCTGGGCAACGAGGTGCGCACGGCCCGCGATGGGCTGGAAGCCATCGCGATGGCGGAAACCTTCCATCCGGAAATCGTGTTGATGGACGTGGCGATGCCGCGCATGAACGGCTACGAGGCCACCCGCCGCCTGCGCGCGCAACCCGGCGGCGACGCGTTGATCATCGTCGCCCTGACCGGCTGGGGACTGGACGCCGATCGAGAGCGTTCGCGCGAGGCCGGCTGCGACGGGCACCTGGTCAAACCGGTCAGCCTGCTGGAAATGGAGGCCATGCTCGACCAGCTGCAGTCGCGGCGCGCGCGGTCCGGCTGAGGGACCAACGCATCGGCACAGGGGACGAAGCGCGGCGCGGCCTTGCCAAGGCCGGCCCGCGGCCGCTAGCGTGCCCGGATGAAGCGCCGTACCGCCTGGCTGCTGGCCGTCGTGACCCTGTGGTGGACCCTCAACGGGCTCGCCGTGGGTGCGCAGTGGCTGCGCATGAAGGAGCCCTCGGGCGAACCGGTCGCGTTCTGGCACGCCATGCCGCCGAGCATGGTCGGCGCCTGGGGCTGGATCCCGTTGGCGCTCGGCCTGTTCTGGCTGGCGGCGCGCTTGCCGATCGAGCCGGGTCGCATCGCTTCGCGCCTGGCGGTGCATGCGGCCGCGGTGCTGGCGATCATCGGGCTGCGCGCGGCTTTCATCTATTCGCTCGATCCCTGGCTGCACTGGTATCCGGCGCCGCCGGCCTTCGCGGAGGTGCTGCTGCAGAGCGTGTGGAACAACTTCTTCCAGGCCTGGCTGGTGGTCGGTGTGGCGCATGCGCTGGTGTATGCCGAACGGGCACGCGAGCGCGAGGCACAGGCCGCGCGCCTGCAGTCGCAGCTGGCCGATGCGCGGCTGGAGGCGCTGAGCTCGCGGCTCAACCCGCACTTCCTCTTCAATGCGCTGAACTCGATCGCCGAGCTGGTGCACCGCGACGCGCAGGCCGCGGACCGCATGATCGTCGGCCTGTCGGCATTGCTGCGCAGCAGCCTGGAACAATGCGCGCAGGCCGAGGTGCCGCTGGAGCAGGAGCTGGCGCTGCTCGGGCATTACCTGGACATCGAGAAGATCCGCCTCGGCGAGCGCCTGCA
>CBININ010000109.1:0-7348 GCA_966250755.1 uncultured Gammaproteobacteria bacterium
GGTCACCGACGGCAAGCGCCGTCGCCGATGCCACCAGCACGCCTTCCGAGCTCGCCGGGTCACCGTCCTGCCGCGCATCCTCGGACTGCAGGTAGAAGCCCGTGCCGGTGATCGCCGTCACCGTGCCCTCGGTCGTCACCGCCTGGCCCAGCAACGGCGAACGCGCGCCGCGGCCCTGGATCGCGGCGATGCTCGTCGTCGCCGACGCGTCGTCGTCCAGCAGCGTGGCCCAGGCCAGGTCCTTGACGATTTCCGCGCCCTGCACGTTGTTCAGCGCGACGAGGAACTGCTCGTCGGGCTCGTCCACGGTGTCGCCGATGACCTGCACCTCGAACACCGCCCGGGACCGGCCCGGGTCGATCATCATGCCGGTCCTGGACTGCGACACGAAATCGCTGCCCGCGCTCGCGGTGTTCGCCGAGGTGGCGACGTCGAAGGTGACCGGGGTGGGCAGCGGGTGCGACAGCGTGATCGCGAACCTGGCGGTGGTCTGGCCATCGTCGCCTTCGCTGAAGCTGGCGTCCTCGATGCGAATTCCCGCCCTGTCGTCGTTGATGATCGTGCCCCGGCCCTGGGCCTTGGCGACCGCCGCGCCGACCGCGTTGCCCAGGTTGACGGTGAAGGTTTCGTCGTCCTCCACCAGCGCATCGCCGTAGACCACGACCTGGAACTCCATGTAGGTCTGGCCCGCCGGCAACTTGAGCCCAGTCACGGACTTGGACTGGAAGTCCACCTCGGGCGCGGCCGTCCCGTGGTCGGTGCGCAGGTCGAAGGTCACGTCGTTGGGCGCGGGCTTGGACAGGACCACCGCGAAGTTCATCAGCATCCCGAAGCCATCGGGGCCTTCCACCTTGAACACGTCGAGCACCGACAACGCGGGCGGCAAGTCGTCGTTGACGATCGTGCCCACGCCCAGGTCCGTGCCGAGGCTGGCGTTGGTGACGCTGTCGATCCGTACGCAGAGCTGTTCGTCCGGCTCCATGTCGGCGTCGCCATGGATGCTGACGTAGACGTAGCTGCTGGTCGACCCGGGTGCGATGGTGATGTTGGTGTAGCTCGAATCGTAGTAGTCGTTCGGGCTGTAGGGCACGTCGACCTGGGGCTGGGCCGCGCCGCAGGCCTCGGTATGGGCGTTGAAGTAGACGTAGTTCTTGTAGGGCGCCGACAGGGTCACCGGGAACATCATGCCTTGGGATCCGGTGTCGCCCTCGAGCATGGAAACGTCGCCGATGCTGAGGGTGGGCGCGGCCACGTCGTCGTCGACGATGGTGCCCACCGCATGGCCGTCGCCCACCGCGGTGCCCGACACGTCCAGCAGGTCGACGCAGAAGGTCTCGTCGGGCTCCTGGAGGTAATCGCCCCTCACCTCCACGTTGACGTTGACGCTGGTGGCACCGGCGGGAATCTGCCAGTAGTAGGGCGAGCCCGCGCTGTAGTAGTCCTCGTTGGCGGTCGCCGTCCCGGCGCAGGTCGCGTATCGGAAGGACACCGTGGACGACAGCGGCGTGGACAGGCTCACCGTGAAAGCCATGCTCTTGCCGTCGACATCGCCCTCGACCACGGAGGCATCGGCGATGGAGATCAGCGCATCGTCGTTCGGGATGGTGGCGACGCCATGGGGGTCGTTGTACTCCACCGAGGCGTTGGTGGAGATGTTGGACAAGGTGATGACCAGCCGCTCCTCGGCTTCGGACAGGGTGTCGCCGTTCACCGTCACGTCGATCTGCTTGCTGGTCTGGCCGGCGGCGATGGTCTGGCCGACCAGGGCCAGGGCGACGTAGTCACTGCCGGCGGTGGCGGTGCTGTCCTCGGTGCGGATGTCGAAACTGACCGTGGTGGCGGCCGGCTTGCTCAACGACACGAAGAAGCTCAGGACCTGCGGGCCGCTGTTGCGTTCCTCGACGTAGGCATCGCTCACGTAGATCTTGACGGCACTGACCGCATCGTCGTTGCCGATCGTCGCCCGCGCCTGCGCCCGGCCGACGGTGGCGCCGGTCACGCTGGACAGGTTGAGCAGGAAGGTCTCGTCGCGCTCGGTGGCCGTGTCGCCGGCGATGGCCACGGTCACGGTCTTGCGCAGCTGGCCGGCCGGGATCACCTGGTTGGAGAGATTGATGGCGGTGTAGTCGGTGCCGGCGCTGGCGGTGCCGTTCGCGCTGGCCACGCTGAAGCTGACGTCGGTGGCCGCGGGCTGCGACAGCTGCACGACGAAACTGGCCGACTTGGACCCTGCATTGCCTTCGGTCACCCACTGGTCGCCGATCGACAGGGTGGGCCCGGCGCCGGCGTCGTCGTTCAGGATGGTGCCAATGCCCACGCCCTTGGCCACCGTCGCGCCGCTGACGTTCTCCAGCCGGACCTCGAAGCTTTCGTCGGTTTCCACCACGGTGTCGCCGAAGATCACCAGGTTCAGGGTGTAGCTCGTCTGCCCGGCGGGAATGGTGTAGGGCGAGGAGTAGTAGTGCTGGAAATCGTCGTTGCCGATGGCGCTCAGTTCGGCCGTGCCGACCCAGAAGCCGACGTCCGTGGCGGAAGGGGCCGACAGGCTGACGGTGAACACGGCGATCTTCGCGCCGCCGTCCCCCTCGGTGACGGTGACGTCATCGACGCCGATGGTCGGCGCGGCCAGTGCGTGGCTCGCGAATCCGAGGAACAGCAGGCAGGACGCAAGCAGCGCAGCCGCGCGGCGCGCGGAGGAGACCATGAGACCGAACATGCAACCCCGCCGAACTGGTTTTGAAGGCCAGCGGGTCGTCGCGGCGACGCGACGCAACTGGTACCGGCGCGATGGATCCCCTGGCGCCCGGCGTAATTTTGTCGGCGTGGGCCGGTGGCGTCAAATCAACGGCGCTGGCTCCACTGGACGCCGCATCCGCCCGTCCCCTGCCTAGTACTTTCCCGGGATCGGCGGCGCGCTCGGTGAAGCTTTCCTCCTGGTCGTCCCTCGCGCAGGCTTTCACCGCATCGTCATGAGGGCCGTCCGACCATTCGCCATCCCCGAGGAGATCCCGCGCATGAAGCCGTGGCTCGCGACCGCCATCCTGTGGGGCGCAGCGCTGGCCTCCCCGTCCACCCTCGCCGCCGACGGCCTGGCGCCATCGACCGGCGCGCTCACCGAGGCGCAGGCCGCCGAGGACGCCCGCCTGCTGCAGTACGCGCTGCGCACGCTGCATCCTGCCCTCACCAAGTACCGCAGCCAGGCCGAGATCGATGCGGCCTTTGCCCATTTCGACGCGCGTGCCCGCGCGGCGCGCACCGCCTCGGAGATGTACCTGGCCGCCTCGGAACTCGCCGCGGCGATCCGCTGCGGCCACACCTGGACCAATGTCCTGAACCAGCAGGGCGCGATCAAGCACACCCTGCTCGAGTCCGCCGACAAGCTGCCCCTGCGGCTGGACCTGGTCGCGGGCCGCTGGCTGGTGCTGTCCAGCGCCGATCCCGCGGTGGTCCCCGGCGACGAAGTGCTGTCGATCAACGGCGTGCCCGCCTCGGAGATCGTCGCGTGGATGCGGCCCTACCTGCGCGCCGACGGCAGCAGCGAGGGCAAGCGCCTGCGGCAGTTGAGCCACGCCCGCGAGGACTACAGCCAGATGGACATCGTCTGGCCCTTGCTCTCGCGGCCCGTCGAGGGCCGTTACGCGCTGTCCGTGCGTGGGGCGCGGGGCCCCGAGCGGCGCGTGCTCGTGCAGGCAACGACGCTGGGCCAGCGCGATGCCGCGCTCGCCCAACAGGGCTTCAAGCCGGCGAGCGAGGACTGGCGCTTCAGCATCGACGGCAAGGTCGGCACCTTGGTGCTGCCCACCTTCTCGTTCTACCGCTCCAGCTTCGATTGGAAGAAATTCCTCGACGAGGCCTTCGCCCGGCTGGAGGCGGAATCCATCCCCGTCCTGGTCATCGACCTGCGCGCCAACGAAGGCGGCGATGGTGCCATCGGCGGCGAACTGCTGACGCACCTGGTGCGCCAACCCTACAGCTTCGAGGGAACGCAGACGACCTCCGCCTTCGAGCGCGTGCCGGATGACCTGCGCCCGTACGTCGACACCTGGGACGAGAGCTTCTACGACCTCACCGGTCAGGTGGTGCCGATCACCGAAGGCACCGCGGCCGGCAAGTTCCGCTACACCGGAGGCAAGGGTGGCAAGCAGGTGATCACGCCAGCCGCCAAGCCCTTTGCGGGCCGAGTGTTCCTGCTCGTGGGGCCCGAGAACAGCTCCGCCGCCTTCCAGCTGGCCTCGCTGGCGCAGTCCAGCGGCGCGGCCACGCTGGTCGGCCAGCGCACCGGCGGCAACCGCCGCGGCCTCAACGGCGGCCACCTGCTCTGGATCAACCTGCCCCACTCCGGCGTTGGCGTGGACATCCCGCTGCTGGCCGGCACCTACACGGCCGACACGCCCGATGCGGGCGTCACGCCGGACGTTTTGGTGCAGCCGTCGCTCGAGGCGGCGCGCGAGGGCCGTGATCTGGAGATGGAGGCGGTGCGGGAGCTGCTCGGTCGTCGAGCCGCGACTACTTCAACCGCCGGTAGTTGAAGGCATCGGCCTCGGTCCACGCCTTGCCGTCCTTCGAGACGTGCACCCGGAACGGCACCCGATCGGGTTCAGTGAAGGGGCCGATGCGGATGCGGACGCGTTCGCCCTCGGTTGCGTCGTTGTATTCGAGTACGCCGTCCGCGAACGTGCCACCGCGGAAGGTCTCGTAGCGGCCGTCGGCGCCAATGCCGGTGTAGACATAGCCCTGCCCGGCCACATGGGCCAGGATGCTCATCGAATGGCTGATCGTGCCGTCCTGGCGACGTGACTCGGTGTGGCAGACCACGTGGCGCTCGCCGTGGTACCACCCGCAGGTTTCCGTGTACCTGCCCTCGCGACCCTCGATGGTCCAGGTGCCGACCAGGCGTTGCAGGACATCGTGTCCCTCCGGCCGCGGGGCGTCATCGGCGTGGGCAAGACCCGCGGCCACCACGGCCGCCAACACGAGCGTGGGTTTCATGGCACCTCCGGCCGGTGGGATGGCGCCGAGTCTACACCCGGGTGCGAGGCGCTCGCCGCCGTGAAGTTAGACCGACAGCCCGACATCCCCCTCCACCACCGTCTGCGTCATCCGCGGCGCCTCGCCCGCCTTCCACAACTTCGCCTCCATCCGCAGCCGATACCGCAACGGCCCGCCATCCGGCGTCTCGGCCCGCGTGATCGGCCGCGGGATGCACACGAACTCGGTGACCATGCGCTCGGCCTCGCAGCGCACGGTGGCGTAGCCATGGCCGCCGTTGTCCACGAAGGTCAGATGCGGCGCCAGTTCGGGATTGCGCACGGCCAGCGCCTTCTGCACGTCCTTCGTTTTGGCGTACTCCAGCGCCGAGCGCACGCCGTGGCGCATCATCAGGTTGAAGGTGTGCTGCTTCCGGCCGTCCTTGTCCTCGGCGATGTACAGGCCGCGGGTCGGGTTGTTTTCCTTCTTCTGGACGTATTCGTTGGCCTCGGCGCCGCCGACGGAGCTGATGGAGCCGCCGACGAAGCTGAGTCCCACCGGCTCGAAAGCCGCGGGCGGCAGCGCCTTGGCCGCGTAGCCGGCCCAGAAGCTGTGGCGGTCGCCGGCGACGATGGCAAAGCCGGTGATGCCGGCGTCGCGCACCGTGTCGTAGATCTCCGCGCGCTCGTGCCACACGGCGCCCCAGTCGTAGGCGCTGTAGAGGCCGTAGCCCTGGCCGTGCCAGGTCCCGACCTCGGGCGGCAGGTTCTGCGGGTCCACGCGGGTGTCGAGCGTGCCCAGGGAATTGCCCCACACCTTCCACGTGGCCGTCGCCTGGCGCAGCCGGTCCAGGAACCAGGCCTTCTGCGTCGCGCCCAGCATGGACTGCGGCGCGGCCTTCGCCACGTAGTTGTCCACGCTCTTGTTGCCGTAGGTCAGCTTCGCCGGCGGGTTGCCGCCGTTGTACGCGCGGCCGGCATCGAGCGGCCCCCACACTTCCTCGGGCACGAAGGGCAGTTTCTCGCCCTCGAACAGCGGGTTGATCTCGTCGTGATTGCCCGGGTCGCGCGTGCGGAAGCTGCGATTGTCGGTGAGCAGCAGGTCGATGTGCCGGCCCCAGCGCAGGGCGCGGTAGATGACCAGGCTGTTGATGGCGGCCAGGTTGTTGGGCTCGGTGCCCAGCCCGCTGTCGTCGAAGTCGCTGGGCTTGAGCACCACGTCCTCGACCCGCGGCGCCTCGAAGGCCTCGTACTTCGAACCCGGCGGCAACACCCGCGCCGGCTGGTACTCGAACCAGGCCTGGTTGCCCGCGACCTTGAGCCGCTGCCCGGCCACCCAGCCCTCGGTGCCGGCGAATTCAAACACGGACTGCCAGGCGTTCCACGAGATCTCGTGGTTGTCCCAGACGCAGACGAAGGGCCAGCGCGCGCGGGCATCCTGCAGGTCGGGATCGAGCAGGTAGGCCTGCCAGACGACGCGGTAGTCCTCCAGCGAATCCGGCACCCAGAAGCGATTGCGGGCGACGACCTTGCCCTTCGGGAACTTGATCGGGAAGGTCAGCTTGCGGTCGTAGCGGCCGGCCTTGGCCTGGTCGGGGTACTGCACCACCTCGTAGATGAAGTCGCCCAGGTGCAGCACGAAGCCGAGGCGGTCCTCGGGCCGAGCCCGCTCGTCCTCATGGATCATCCGCCGATAGGCGTTGTTGGGGCCCTCGGGCAGGCACTGGCAACTGACGAAGGCGAAAGTGCTCGGCCGCGGATCGTCCGGCGCCGGCGCCGTCAGCGTGCGGCCGATCCGGCTGCCATGGCCCTCCTCGTCCACGAAGCGATACCAGTACACGCCGGCGGGGTCGAGGTTGGCGACCAGCACCCGGCAGGTCCAGTCCGAGGCCGCCGACACCTTGGCCGCCGTGGTCGCCACCACCCGCCTGAAGTCCGGATCCTCCGCCACCTCGACCAGCAGCGTGGCCGACGCCCGCCCGTCCGCGTAGGGCCGGCGGGTCCAGAGCAGCACGCTCTCGTGGTCGGGGTCGCCGGAGGCGACGCCTTGGGGGTAGAGGTCGCGGCGTTCCTTCCAGCCGCTCCTGGAGCGTTTGGCGGTCGCTCCGCTCCATGCCATGGCCGCACCCATCGCGGCCGAGAGTTGCAGGAATTGCCGGCGGTCCATGATCGGCATGACGACCTCACCTTCGCTGCCCGGGATTCCGGCCACGCTAGTCCCGATCCCGCGCCGCGGAGTGTGCCGAAAGTACCGTCGCAGGTCTCAGTCGGTTCTGAAAGCCTGGGTCAGCGGATTATCCGGCCCCGCCCAACGCACCAGCTGCGCGTGGACTTCCTTCAGGTCCAGGCCGTACGGATACATGACCAGTTCCTTGCCCGAT